>JBJSWS010000274.1:0-2338 GCA_046085985.1 Actinomycetales bacterium | reverse complement strand
TTACTGCGGGCAACTCTGGAGTGAAGAATATCTCCAACAATTGCAATCTCAAGGCCCTTCAAATCACCAGAGCCGGATAACAATTTCTCGCGAATGGTAAAGGCATCAAGTAACGCTTGGGTTGGATGCTCATGTGTACCGTCGCCTGCATTTATCACGCTGCCTTTAATCCATTCACCATCAGCTAACACTTTTGCTGAACCGGATGCCGGATGTCTTATAACCACACCATCGGCGCCCATCGCTTGCAGAGTTTGCGCAGTATCTTTCAAGCTCTCACCTTTACTCAGTGAAGAACCCTTGGCCGAGAAATTGATGACATCTGCAGAAAGGCGTTTCGCCGCGGCTTCAAAGGAGATTCGAGTTCTTGTGGAGTCTTCAAAAAAGAGATTTACAACAGTTCTTCCACGTAAAGTTGGGAGTTTCTTGATTGTGGAATCAGTTATTCGAGAGAGTTCCACCGCAGTATCCAGCACTCGTAAAGCGTCGTCTTTTGATAAATCCGAAATTGAAAGTAGGTGTGATTTCACGGAATTTCCTCGATCCGAACTTCATCAATGCCATCTGATTCAGTCAAACAAACTTGAACGCGTTCATTTCTACTAGTTGGAATATTTTTACCTACATAATCCGCTCTGATAGGCAACTCCCTGTGACCTCTGTCAATTAATACTGCGAGTTGCACAGTTTTTGGTCGACCGAATTCGGATAAAGCATCTAGTGCGGCTCTGATTGTTCTGCCCGAATACAGAACATCATCGATGAGAATTACATTCTTTCCGTCTATTCCTGAATTGGGGATGATTGTTGGAAGGAGGGTGCGTGGCGCTTGTTTCGAGAGATCATCACGATACAAAGTGATATCCAAAGTACCTTGATTTATTTCGCAATTTTCTAAGCTTGAAATAACTTCGGCCAAGCGATGGCTTAAAGTTGCACCGCGAGTTGGAATTCCAAGCAGAACGATCGAATCACTGCCACGATTCTTTTCGAGAATTTCATGTGCAATCCGCTTTAATGCACGTTGTAAATCTGCTGCCGACAAAATGGTAGGCATCAAGCTCCCCTTTCTCGTCTCTCAGGACGCTGATTAAAGGCAGGGGAACCTTAGCAGAGCGGTATATAAGTTCTTTGAATTAGAGCACTAAGTCGCTTTTTACCTCAAGGATGGCTGCCATGACGCCATTTATATAACTGGCAGACTCCTCTGTGGAAAGAGTCTTTGCCAATTCAACCGCCTCACTAATTGCAACATTTGCTGGAATTTCCGTCGACCAGAGGAGTTCAAATGCTCCAAGCCTGAGAATATTTCTATCTATAACAGGCATGCGGTCTAAGTCCCACCCTTTAGCGCGCATTAAGATTATTTCATCGATCTTCGCCTTATTTTCGGCTACTCCGAGAATTAAATTTCTCGTGTAATCCCGAATTAGAAAATCTAAACCAGTTAGACGGTCGTTTAACAGATCAATTACGGGACGATTCCTGATATCGCTCTCGTACAGTAGATCAAGAGCAGCTTTCCGCGCCTTAGAGCGAGCACTCACTTAGTTTGCGCGCCCCAGGTAATCACCGGTGCGAGTGTCAACCAAAATGACTTCATCTTGCTTGATGAAGAGGGGTACTTGCACTGAGATTCCAGTTTCTAAGGTCGCCGGCTTGCTACCAGCTGATGACCGATCTCCTTGCAAACCTGGCTCTGTGTAAGTAATTCGAAGTGCAACAGATGGCGGCATCTCAACATAAAGTGGATTTCCTTCATGAATCGCGACAATAACTTCCATGTTCTCAAGGAGATAATTCGAACTTTCCCCAACGGTCTCTTCTGGAATGGTAACCTGATCAAAAGTTGTGTTGTCCATAAAGATATAACCGGCATTATCTTTATATAAGAATTGCATCTCTCGTTTTTCCAAGATTGCGACTTCAACCTTAACGCCTGCGTTGAAAGTCTTTTCAACCACTTTGCCCGACAGAACATTTTTTAACTTCGTGCGGACGAAGGCTGGCCCTTTCCCGGGCTTAACATGTTGAAATTCACCTACATTCCAAAGTTGACCGTCGAGGTCTAAGGTCATGCCATTCTTTAAATCATTTGTTGTGGCCATGGCTAGAAGATTACCGGTAAAAATCTATTTCGTTAAATCGCGGATAGCTTCGAGGGCAAGACGATAAGAATTCGCGCCAAATCCACTTATTGTTCCATTGACAACGCCAGAAACTACTGATGTATGTCTGAACTCTTCCCTTGATAATGGATTCGAAAGGTGAACTTCAATCTTCGCTGATTCCACCATGACAATTGCATCTCGAATTGCATAGGAGTAATGGGTGAAAG
>JBJSWS010000273.1:0-1880 GCA_046085985.1 Actinomycetales bacterium | reverse complement strand
TTGAAATTGCTCGCGGTCCAATTGGCGAAGGCAAGCGAGAGTTAAAGGTTTCAGTTACCGCTCTTACGGACGATGGCTTAATTCTGGTGCTTGTTTCCGATGAGAGCGAAGGTCGCCGAATCGATGCAGTACGCAGAGACTTTGTCGCTAACGTTTCCCATGAATTAAAGACGCCGATTGGCGCATTGGGTTTGTTAAGCGAAGCAATTCTGGGGGCTAAGAATCAACCAGAAGAAGTAGTTCGCTTTGCAACAAAGATGCAGAATGAAGCGAAACGTTTGACCGAGCTAGTGCAAGAGATTATTGATCTATCGCGCTTGCAGAGCAGCGATCCGCTTCAGAAAGCTTTTCCAGTTGAAGTTGAAGATGTGATTCGTGAAGCGGTAAGTCAAGCGCAGATTAGCTCTGAAGCACGCGGCATCTACGTAGAGCTTGGAAATATTCAGTCGGCCACCGTTATTGGTGATCGAGATCAATTAATAGCAGCAGTTCATAACCTTGTTGAAAATGCAATCAACTATTCACCTGAGAACACCAAAGTTTCGGTTACATCATCCCTAAAAGGTGACTTGGTGGAAATTTCAGTCACTGATCAGGGAATTGGAATCGCAGAATCAGAGTTAGGTCGAATCTTTGAACGCTTCTATCGCGTCGATCCTGCGCGCTCACGGGCAACAGGTGGAACTGGTTTGGGGTTATCTATCGTTAAACATGTTGCGCAAAATCATGGAGGCGATGTAAAGGTTTGGAGTAAAGAGGGAGTCGGAAGTACATTTTCGATTCTGCTTCCGATTGCAAAGAATGAAAGTGGAGAGTAATGACTCGAATACTTGTTGTTGAAGACGAGAGTTCGTTCTCAGAAGCGCTCGAATTCTTACTTGGCAAAGAGGGATTTTCGGTAATAACTGCGGCCACAGGTACTGAAGCGCTAAAAAAGTTTGATCAAGGGGGAATTGATCTAATTCTTTTAGATTTGATGATTCCGGAGGTTTCCGGAACCGAAGTCTGTCGACAGATTCGCAGTAAATCTAAGGTTCCGATCATTATGTTGACGGCAAAAGATTCGGAAATCGACAAAGTTGTTGGTTTAGAAATTGGTGCCGATGACTATGTTACAAAACCATATTCAGCTCGGGAATTAGTTGCCAGAATTAACGCTGTGCTCCGCAGAAATGCTGGCGAGGGAATTTCTGCAGATCCTGGCGTCATGACAGTACATGGCATCCGGATGGATATTGATCGCCATCAAGTTTCAGTAAATGGAATTCCGGTTTCACTACCGCTAAAAGAGTTTGAGTTATTGGAATTCTTGATGCGTAACGCTGGGCGAGTACTGACCAGAATTCAATTAATTGATCGAGTCTGGGGCAGTGATTATGTGGGTGATACCAAGACTTTGGATGTACATATCAAACGGATTCGCGCAAAAATTGAAACCGATCCAGCTAATCCAAAGATAATCCAGACCGTGCGCGGTCTTGGTTACAAGATGGAGCTATAGATTCCGGTATTAGCAACAACTAGCGAATCAAGTTCGATCTTGCCAGAATTAGCAAAATAGAAAATTACTGGAACGCGGTAGCCCGCTTTCTCGCCAAGCGCTGCAACCTTAGCTTTAGCGGTAGCAGCCTCGCCCTCAAAAATTACTGGAACATTCTTATTTAAAATATTGGCGCCCTGTAATTGGGCCATCTGGCCATTAATTGAAACTCCCACAAGTTGATCGGCAGCATCGCTATGGTTAACTACAAAACCAACGAGCGTGCCACTACCATCAGGTAGTGCAACTACTTTTACATTTCTTATTTTGACTGCACCAATATTCTTTTCAACGCCATCTGTAACTTGGCGAATATTTCGCGTCTCAGCGCTGCCACCTG
>JBJSWS010000272.1:0-1757 GCA_046085985.1 Actinomycetales bacterium | reverse complement strand
AAAGTTGTTCCGCCAGAGGAACGTCCATCACTAATCAGCAAACCTGATTTTCCTAATACAGCACCTTTAAGTGCCCCGGTCATCATTACCCTTTCACGCATTCCAGGTCCACCTTTAGGACCTTCATCTCTAATTACAACTACATCGCCAGCCTGAATCGTTCCATTTTCCAGCGCGTCCATAGCGCCTTGTTCACGATCGAAAACTCTTGCTGGTCCTTGAAAAACATCTACACCAACACCGGCAACTTTTGTTACAGCGCCATCTGGCGCAAGTGAGCCGCCAAGAATAGTTATGCCACCGCTAGCTGCGATTGCAGTTTTAGTAGATTTTAAGATTTGTCCATCTGGATCTGGTGGGGCAATCTCTGCAAGATTTTCCGCCATTGTCTTTCCAGTAACGGTTAGGCAATCGCCATGAATTAATCCGGCATCAAATAGCGCCTTCAAGACAACTGGGACTCCGCCAACTTTATCGACATCATTCATAACATATTTACCGAATGGCTTGAGATCACCAAGCAATGGAACCTTTGATCCGACGCGGTGGAAATCTTCCAAAGTAAGTGGAACTCGTGCTTCATGCGCAATGGCCAATAGATGAAGAACTGCATTTGTTGAGCCACCCAATGCCATCAAAATTGTGATTGCATTCTCAAAAGCTTCTTTAGTGAGAATGTCGCGAGTGCGAATTCCTTTTCTAATTAACTCAACAACCGCTTCGCCAGATTTAATTGCGTAGTTATCTCTTCTGCGATCAATAGACGGTGGCGCCGCAGAGCCTGGGAGTGAAAGTCCGAGCGCTTCTCCAATAGAGGCCATCGTGTTAGCGGTATACATACCGCCACATGCTCCCTCGCCCGGACAGATCGCACGTTCAATCTTGTCGACTTCTTCCTCCGAAATTAATCCACGTGCACAGGCGCCGACTGCTTCAAAAGCATCAATAATCGTTACATCTCGACCATCAACTTTTCCAGGCATGATGGAGCCGGCATAAACGAAAACGCTGGCGACATTAATTCTGGCTGCTGCCATCATCATTCCGGGTAGAGATTTATCGCAGCCTGCAAAGGTAACCATTCCGTCTAGTCGTTCAGCTTCCATCACAGTTTCAACTGAATCTGCGATTACTTCTCTGGAAACTAGTGAGAAATGCATTCCTTCGTGTCCCATAGATATTCCATCTGAGACTGAGATAGTTCCAAATTGCATCGGGAAACCGCCAGCCTTGATAACGCCTTCTTTTGAAGCTTTTGCCAATCTATCTAGCGATAAATTACAAGGAGTAACTTCATTCCAGGATGAAGCAATACCAATCTGCGGCTTATCAAAATCTTCATCTTTCATGCCGACAGCGCGGAGCATGCCTCGCGCTGGTGCGCGCTCAAGTCCATCAGTAACCAAGTATGAACGGGGTTTCATTGGATTCTTACTCATAAGTTCTGTCCCAAATGTTTAAGAAGTAGCTCTCTAACTTTAGCGGCATCTGCCTGACCTTTTGTCTCTTTCATAACAGCGCCAATAAGCGCGCCGGCTGCTGGCACATGTCCATTGCGAACTTTTTCAGCAACATCAGGTTGCGCAGCAATTGCTTTTTCAATAGCAGTCATTAACGCCGAATCATCTGAGACAACTTTGATGCCCTTTGTGGCAATAATTTCTTTTGGTCTGCCTTCGCCATTAATTACTGATTCAATTACTTGGCGAGCTAATTTATCAGTGAGCTCACCGCGATTTATCAGATCAACGACTTCT
>JBJSWS010000271.1:0-691 GCA_046085985.1 Actinomycetales bacterium | reverse complement strand
AACTTCTTTCCATCCTTATAAATAAGTGCCAAGGAAAGTAATTCTTGTAAGGCGCTCTTTGCAGCGCTATCGGTTAATTCGATTACCTCGGCTGCAGAGAATGAATCTTCAAAGAGAGTAGTGGTTTCTAGTACCTGTAATTGCCAACGGTTAAGTGACTCAATGGCACGAATCAAACTAGGTGCAGAGGTGGCCCTAGTTGCAAGAGCGCCAATATCGGCTGGGATTGGTGTAATTAGATCTGGGCGGAGATTAAATAATTGAATTAACTCTTCATCACTTCTTGCGCGTAACTCTTGCGCAAATGTAGGCATAGCTGAAGTAACTGAAAGTGACATAACTGGCTAACGTTACCGCTATTTGTTGCGCGCTGTTAAATAAGTCCAGAAGCCAGCAAGACGGCTGACAGTTGGACCAATAAATCTATTTAACCAACGTAATCTTCGAAAATCGTGTACTGGCCAACCCGAAGAGAATGAGATAATTCGGAGTTTTGCATCTGGATTGATTGCATTTGGATAACCCACTGCATTTAAAAGCGGCAGGTCGTTATGAGAATCTGAGTATGCATAGCAATCTTTAATATCAATTTTGCGATCAGTTACTAACTTTAAGACTGCTTTTGCTTTTTCAGCGCCATGAAGAAGTGGTCCGATTAAATTGCCGGTGTACTTTCCATCTTTTGTTTCAG
>JBJSWS010000270.1:0-8392 GCA_046085985.1 Actinomycetales bacterium | reverse complement strand
CCTCTGGGAAAACTCCTACGATTTCGCCACACTGCAGAGATTTGAGTGCCGAGATAAATGATGGAGCTCCATTGGCACGGTCAACACTTATCTGTTTCATACCGCGCATCAATGTTCCTGCTATTGGATTATCAACTATCTCTTTCTTTGCCATAAATCTGGCGAGACGGTTAGCGGGGAGAAGTGCTGTTCCAATTAGTGCAAAATCCAAGTAACCGATGTGATTCATCGCAAGCAATGCTGGACCTTTTCTTGGCACATGAGAAGTTCCGCTAAAAACAAATTTCAAACCCAGGTATCTCCAAAGACCCTTGAAAAATACAATTACGGGCGGATATACGAGGTCAGCCATTATTTATCGAAGATCTAGAGGCTGCCGCTTCCTTATAAAGTTTGCCGGCGCGATAACTAGAGCGAACAAGAGGTCCACTCATAACACCTTTAAAGCCAATCTCCTTGGCAAGATTCGCCAGATCGACAAACTCTTGCGGCTTTACCCAGCGCTCTACTGGATGGTGACGAGGCGATGGTCGTAAATACTGCGTTATTGTCACCAGATCGCAACCAGCTTCATTTAAATCTCGGAGAGCTTGCTCAATTTCATCGATTGTTTCTCCCATTCCTAAAATCAAATTTGATTTAGTAATAAGCCCAGCTACTTTTGCGCTTGTGATGACTGCTAGGGATCTTTCGTAGTTGAAGGCAGGTCTAATTCGCTTAAATATTCGGGGGACAGTCTCAAGATTATGTGCAAAGACCTCTGGTTTTGATTGAAAGACAATCTCAAGTAATTCAGAATTTCCAGAAAAATCTGGTGCCAACATTTCAACACCACAGCCAGGAACCAACTCATGAATCGATCTAATTGTCTCGGCGTAAAGCCAAGCGCCTTCATCTTCTAAATCATCTCTGGCAACTCCGGTAACAGTTGCATATTTCAAGCCCATGGTGAGAACTGATTGTGCGACTCGTCTTGGTTCATCTCTATCAAGTGGTTCTGGTTTTCCAGTATCGATATTGCAGAAGTCGCAGCGCCTGGTGCATTGTTCGCCACCAATCAAAAAAGTAGCTTCACGATCTTCCCAGCATTCAAAAATATTGGGGCAAGCAGCTTCCTGACAGACTGTATGTAAGCCTTCCTTAGAAACCAGAGATCTAAGTTGGGAATACTCGGGACCCATGTGCGCTCGAGTCTTTATCCACTCCGGTTTCTTTTCAATTGGAGTTTGAGCGTTGCGGGCTTCGATTCGCAGTAACTTTCTACCTTCAGGGGCGACCATTAGTTTGATACCCTCGCTAGAGCAGACAAGATCTTGGTTTCAACAACATCTATAACCTCGTCAATTGATATCTGACGATTCAATTCCTTTCGCATCGAGGTAACGGAAGCATCCTTAATACCGCATGGAACAATTCGTTCATAGAAAGAGAGATCTGGATCTACATTTATTGCAAATCCATGCATAGTCACACCTTTTGCCACTCGTATTCCTATAGCTGCTATTTTTCGATCGCCTCCTCCGTCACGAATCCAAACGCCGCTGCGTTCGCAGTAGCGTTCACCTGGAATTCCGAATTCGTTACAAACTTCAATAAGGGACGTTTCAATCTCTCGAACAAAGCCAACCACATTTTCGGATTCACGTAATTTCACAATTGGATACCCAACAATTTGGCCAGGGCCATGGAAAGTTATCTTTCCACCTCTATCTACATCAATTACTTCCGAGCCATCTGTCGGGCGCTCTTCAATAAGAGTTCTACGTCCGGCTGTATACACAGGAGGATGTTCTAGTAAAAGCAATGAATTCTTTCGAGAACCATTAGCTACTTCATTATGAATTGATTTTTGTAAATCCCAGGCTGATTGATAGTTCAAAGTCCCCAATCGCATTGTTTCGATAGCGCTATCAATGGCGATATTGGAGGTGGCATTTCTCACCCTCCTAGCCTACTTATACAAAGTAAGTGGCGCCCAAAGAGAGGTTTGGTCTCAAAAATGGGCTTAAGTCACACATAGAATTCGCAGTTATGACATCTGAAAAAATACTACGTAGCAAGGCGCGCAAAGGTCTCTGGATTGCAATCGTAACTATCGTGGCCTGGTTGGCTATCGGTGGCTTCTCCGGGCAGGCTTTTTCAAAGATTTCGAATGTGCAAGAGAATGACAACTCAGCCTTCCTACCTGAGAGCGCTGAATCAACCGCCGCTAGTAAGGTCATTGTTAAGTTCTCGGATCAATCCGCAGATCTTCTTCCGACCTTATTGATTTTTGTTGGTGATCTTAATCCAACCGTAGATGTCGAGAAGTTTGCCGCAGTTAATAATTTTGCAAATGGTTTAGGCCAAAAAGTCTTACCAGAATCAGGTAAGCCACTTTCCACCTATCTTGCCCAAGGCGCACCACTTGCGGCTATCCCGTCAGCCGATGGCAAAGCGGCACTTATTAATTTGCAGCTAAATGCAAATGTAGCTGCAGAGAACATCGGCGACGAACCCGCTCTTCCATTAATTATTGATTTTATTAGAGAAGAAATGAAGGCTTCGGTTGCAGGAGTTGACTCGCACGTAACTGGCCCGGGTGGAATTTTTGCCGATCTATTTGATGCCTTTGGATCAATTGATACAACCTTGTTGCGAACTACCTTAATTGTGGTGGCAATTATTTTAATTTTAGTCTATCGATCACCAATACTCTGGATTATTCCGTTATTCACCGCAGGTAGCGCTCTCGGATTTGCAACAATGATTGTTTACTATTTAGCCAAAGCAGATTTGGTTGATTTAAATGGTCAGACGCAAGGAATTCTCGATGTACTAGTTCTTGGCGCTGCTACAGATTATGCGTTACTACTTATTTCTAGATATCGCGAAGAACTACATCATCACCAATCTAGACTCGAAGCGATGCGAAATGCACTTCGTGGTGTGGTTGAACCGATAGTTGCATCTGGATCAACTGTTATCGCAGGACTAATGGTTCTATTGCTTAGCGATCTTTCAAGCAACCGAGGACTAGGCCCTGTTGGCTCTATTGGTATTGCGTCAGCCATGCTTGCCGCATTGACCCTACTTCCTGCGCTATTAGTTCTTGTTGGAAGATGGGTTTTCTGGCCGAAGATTCCTAAGTTTGATGATGTTGACGAGAAGTTGAGCGGTTTCTGGTCAAAGGTAGGAAGCCTTGTAGATCGCAGACCAAAGCCGATTTGGATAACAACGGCGGCGGTCTTGATCATTCTTGCTGGATTTTCAACCACATTAAAGAGCGATGGCCTATCACAGACGGAAGCTTTTACATCAAGAACTGATTCGGTTATCGGCCTTGAGAAGCTTGGCGAGCACTTCCCAAGTGGTGAAGGAACTCCGGTAGAAATTGTTGTTGATCAAGCTGATATTTCGGGAGTTACTGCCGCACTTGAAGGTATCGATGAAATTGCCAGCGTGGTTCCAGTAACCATTCCGGATTCAGTTACTAGACAACCGACATCGCAACTTCGAGTAGTCGATGGAAAAGTTCTTCTATATGCAACGTTAAAAGTAGCGGCGGATTCTAAAGAAGCTAAGGCTCTGATTCCAGAAATTCGCAAGACTGTAAAGGAAGTAAATCCAAATGTCTTGGTCGGTGGCCAGTCTGCAGTTGGTTATGACATTGACGAGTCATCAAAACGTGATAATCGAGTCATCATTCCTACCGTATTGCTATTGATTGCAATCATCCTTGGGTTGCTTTTGAGAAGTATTTTCGCCGCAGGTTTACTTCTTGCTAGCGTCGTACTTTCATTCTTGGCAACACTTGGAGTATGCGCAATCGTCTTTGAACATGTCTTCGGATTTGCCGGGACTGATGCTTCATTCCCATTGTTTGCATTCGTATTCTTGGTCGCACTGGGCATTGATTACAACATTTTCCTAATGACCCGAGTACGTGAAGAAGCGCGCAAGATTGGAACGAGAGCTGGCGTTATTAAAGGACTTACGGTTACTGGTGGCGTTATTACCTCTGCGGGTGTTGTGCTTGCTGCAACATTTGGAGTTCTTGGAATTCTGCCACTGGTCTTCCTCGCAGAACTTGGATTTGCGGTGGCCTTTGGAGTTCTGCTCGACACAATTGTCGTCAGATCACTCTTGGTGCCTGCTTTGGTAAAGGTAATTGGCCCAAAGATTTGGTGGCCATCAAAATTGAAAAACCAACCAAACTAAGCGATACCTTGAAGCGCGTCGGAATCATCGGCTACGGCTTAGCAGGTCGATATTTCCACGCGCCGCTACTGCAAGCGGCAGGTTTCTATGTAGCTGCCATCGCATCTAGATCTCTAGAGAAGCGAGGGGAAGCGCATAGAGATTTTCCGTTAGCTGCCATATTGGCAACCGCAGAGGATTTGGTAGCAGAAGATTTAGATCTTGTTGTTGTTGCCTCGACAAATGATTTGCATTCCGAACATGCCAAGTTGGCGATTAATGCGGGAATACCGGTTGTGGTTGATAAGCCAATGGGTAGAGATTATTTTGAAACGGTTGATCTTTTTGATTACGCCGCAAGTTCCGGAATCCCAATAACAGTCTTTTTTAACCGCCTTTTTGATAGTGATACGCAAACCATCAGAAAGATAATCGCGAAGCAAGAACTAGGGGAGGTTTTCAAATTTGAATCTAGATTTGAGAGATTTCGACCAGAATTAAATCCGAACTCTTGGCGAGAAAGTTCTGATGTACAAGTTGGCGGTGGATTACTTCTTGATTTACAGACTCATCTGATTTCTATTGCCCTATCGCTTTTTGGCCCGGCAAAACTTACTTACGCTTCTCTTCGAAAGATCAAAGGCGGCTCGGAAGATGACGTTTCGCTAGCTTTAACTCACGATTCAGGTGTCGACGCCTTTTTGACGGCCAGCTCAATTTCGGGCGAAATTGGACCGCGGATAAGGCTTAGCGGAAGTAAGGGAACATTGATTGCAAGAAATCTTGATCCGCAAGAAAATCTGCTTCGTTCAGGTTTAAAACCGGGCAAAACAGGTTGGCCAGAACCGAATTTAGCAACAAGCGAGTTTTCGATTTCTAAGGGCGATAGTTCTCGTGAATTCTTGGGAGAGCCAGGTAATTATGTTTATTTTTATAATCGGGTGATGGATTCCTTAGATTCTGGGGAAGAAATGCCAATCACTCGCGACTTTGCCTTGCAGGTTGCAGAAGTTATTGATCAGGCGCGCCAATTAGATATCCGAAAATATTCATGAGCAACGTCAAGACAGTTATTGTTTGTGGGGCTGGTTGGGCCGGATTGCACACTGCGCAAATTTTGCAGCGTTCAGGTTATAAAGTTAAAGTTTTAGAGCGGGAAAATCATCCTGGCGGGAGAGTAACCTCTGAGATTCTCGATGGTTGCATTATTGATTATGGCTTTCAAGTTATAAATCCAGCTTATGCGGAGCTAAAGGAAAGTCGCGCTCTTACTGGAATAGATTTCTATCAACTTCCTAAAGCAATTGATCTTCGGGTGAATATGCAGACCATCCGAATCGGCGATCCTAGGCAAAATTTACGTTATTTAGCCGGCGCATTTAGCCGGGAAACCGGGAGAGTTGGTGAGAAACTGGAGTTTCTCCGTTATCTACGAAGACCAACAGAAGATATTGAATTAGGCCAAGCCCTATTTAGCACTGGTACTTTCTTTGAAAATGTACTTTCACCTTTTTTAACCGGGGTATTTCTCGCAAATCCGGAACAAGTTTCTAACCGAATGGCGCGCGAACTTATTCACTGGTTTATTAAAGGTAATCCCGGCGTTCCAGCTGGCGGTGTAGCCAACGTTTCTCTCGCACTTTCGAAGAATCTGGATATCGAATACGGAGTCAACGTCGAGAAAATGACCGCAAAATCAGTTGAAACCAGCAAGGGTCATTTTCAGGCAGATTATGTAGTTGCTGCTTTGGACCCCATTAGTTCCGCAAAACTTCTTGGCATGCCTCTGCCTAAAATGAATCACAGTAGATCGTGGTATTTCAAAATTCCCCAAGGAGAAATCACCAGTAATGTTTTAAGAGTTGGCGGCCTGGGACCAGTAATAAATTCGCTAGTAATTTCAAATGTTTCCCCTAGCTACGCCGCAAAAGGCTCTTCGCTTCTAGTTGCAACAACTTTAGGAGATGGCAGCGAAGATGAAGTGCGCGCTCACCTTACTTATCTATGGGAGCGCTCGAGCGAACATTGGAAACTACTGAAGTACATCGACATTCCAAATTCTTTGCCAGAGCATCCTCCAGGAAAAGAGTTAGTTGCAGATGAGATTACTTTCGATGGAATTTATCTAGCTGGAGATTGGCTGGCCACTCCTTCTCAACAAGGAGCACTTCTAAGCGGTCGCCGCGCCGCCAACGCAATTATTGCTGCTCGATAAGTTCGGCTAGAGCAGGCGCTAGATGAGGGAAATCGAATTGGAATCCGCCATCAATTAATTTCTGAGGTATTACTTTTTTCGATCCAAGAATTTCGGTGGAAAATCCACCTAGTACAAGTTTGAGTGCGAAACCAGGAACTGGGAATAAAGCCGGACGGCGCATCGCTCTTGCCAATGCAGAGGTGAATTCTTGATTCGTTGCAGGATTCGGGGAAGTTAAATTAACCGGACCCTCTATTTGATTTTCTAGTAGAAAGCAGATTGCTTTGATCTGGTCATGGAGAGTTATCCAGGACCACCATTGCTTGCCATTTCCTAATTTTCCACCAAGGCCAAATCGAAACAGTGGCAACATTTTTCCAAGTGCGCCGCTATTAGGTTCTAAAACTAATCCAGTTCGTAACTTAACGGTTCGAACATCACCAGCGATATCTGCAGCTGCTTCCCACTCCTTGCAGACAGTTGCTAAGAAATCATCCCCAGGTCGATCATTTTCAGTAACGGCCCGGTTCCCAGTCTCGCCGTACCAGCCAATTGCACTGGCAGAGATAAAAATTGATGGTTTTAACTGCGAAACCGCAGTAGCAATTGTGTTTGTGCCAAGGAGTCGAGAGTTAAGAATCTCTGCTTTGTAACGTTTCGTCCAGCGACGATCACCAACATTAGCTCCCGCTAAATGGATGATTGCATCAACGCCTTCGAGCGCTGCTAGATCTATAGTTCCTACTTTTGGATCCCACGCAATTTCATCTGATGAAACCACGGGCCGTCTAACCAGCTTCTGAACTGTGTGACCTTCAGATTTCAAATGGCCAACTAGTGCAGAGCCAATCATTCCGGTAGCTCCGGTAATGGCAATACGCTGTGGAAGCGACACTAAATTCCTAAATCTGATTCAAAACGACCTTCTTCAAGTCGCTCCTTGAGCGTTCCTAAGAATCGAGCCGCATCTGCCCCATCAACGATGCGGTGATCGTACGAAAGTGCGAGATAGACCATGGAGCGAATAGCAATCGTTTCTCCACCATCTTCACCTTTGACAACCATTGGACGTTTGACGACTGCGCCAACTCCAAGAATTGCAACCTGAGGTTGATTGATGATGGGAGTATCAAAGAGCGCACCACGAGATCCAGTATTTGTGATGGTGAATGTTCCACCGCCAAGATCATCGGGAGAAATCTTATTTTCGCGAGTACGTGTTGCAACATCAACGATGCGACGAGCGATACCGCCCATATTGAGATCGCCAGCATCCTTGATAACGGGAACAAGGAGTCCACGATCGGTATCGACAGCGATTCCTAGATGTTCAGCACCATGGTAAGTAATTTGTTCGCCTTCAACAGAGGCATTAACAACAGGGTGTTGTTTCAACGCTTCACACACTGCAACTGCAAAGAATGGGAGGAATGTGAGCTTGACGCCTTCGCGCGCTTCAAAACTTGCTTTCGCCTTTTCCCGCAGACGCGCAATCTTGGTGATATCGACTTCAATGACTGTGGTGAGTTGAGCGCTGACTTGAAGAGATTCCAGCATTCGCGCCGCAATGACTTTACGGAGACGTGACATCGTGACAGTTGTGCCGCGAAGTGGTGATACAGCTACTGGCGCTGCCACGCGAGGAGCGCTTGGAGTCGACGGTGATGAAACCGATGGAGCAGCTGCAGGTGAACTTGGGCGTGCGACAGCAGCTAGAACATCCTCTTTGCGAATTCTTCCTCCGACGCCAGTTCCTTTTACCCGCGAGAGATCAACGCCATTTTCCGCAGCAAGTTTGCGCACGATGGGAGTTACATATGAATCATCAAGAACGGATGAACCTTTAGCTGGTGAAGGAGCCGGAGATGCAGAAACAGGCTTTGGAAGCAGTGGTGGAGGTGTCTGTGGCGGAGTTGGGACTGCCTTAGGTGTGGCAACTGGAGCAACAACTGGTGTAGAAACTGGTGTAGCAACTGGTGTAGCAGGTGGAGTTACCGGAGCTGCAATCGGCGCAGA
>JBJSWS010000269.1:0-1052 GCA_046085985.1 Actinomycetales bacterium | reverse complement strand
TAACTTGGCGCATCCCAGATAACTAAATCAGCTTTTGCCCCAATTTTAAGATGGCCGATATCTTCACGTTGTAGCGCTTTTGCCCCACCCATGGTCGCAGCATAAAAAGCTTGCGCTGGCGTTAAACTCATTTCGCGAACTGCAAGTGATAAAACAACTGGCATTGAGTAAATATATGAAGAGCCTGGATTGCAATCACTGGCGAGGGCAACAGTGACTCCGGCATCAAGAAACCTTCTTCCATCTGGATACGGTGATTTGGTAAAGAATTCTGCGCCAGGAAGGAGCGTTGCAACTACTTTGTTTGCAGCAAGTGCATCAATTGTTTTATCGGAAATATGAGTGCAGTGATCAACTGAAGCCAGTTTCAATTCCGCTGCTAAATCAGCGCCGCTGGTATCACCTAACTGGTTACCGTGAATTCGCCCCTTTAAACCTATGGCGATTCCAGCTTTAAGAATTTCACGGGCTTCATCTACAGAGAAAGCGTTTTTATCGCAAAATACATCAATCCATTTTGCATGTGGTGCGCAAGCATCAAGCATTTTGGTTTTTACTAAGTTTATGTAATCTGCGCGGGAATCACTCATTTCTTTGGGAACTACATGTGCACCAAGAAAAGTTGTCTCTTCGGTAAATTCGTTAGCGATACGTAAAAGTCTGGCTTCAGTTTCTAGATCAAGACCATAGCCACTTTTAATTTCAATTGTTGTGGTTCCGGCTTGGCGGGCGCCTTCAATTATGCGTTTTGTGTTAGTGCGCAACTCTTCATCGCTTGCGCTTCTTGTTGCTGCAACTGTGGTGTTAATTCCACCAGTGGAGTAGGAAGTTCCAGACATCCGCGCTTGGTAATCCTTAGAGCGATCGCCGGCGAAGATTGCGTGGGTGTGTGAATCGACAAAACCTGGCGTTACCGTGCCGTTTTTTGCATCGATTGCTTTATCCGCCGTAGGTGCTTTTTGATTTTCGCCAACCCATATGATTTTTCCATCTTCAATTATGAGCGCAGCATTTTTAATAATGCCAAGCTCTTTATCGGAGTTTGTTACTAG
>JBJSWS010000268.1:0-3954 GCA_046085985.1 Actinomycetales bacterium | reverse complement strand
CTTTGAAGGACGAGTAAAAGAGCGGACACAAGTTGGAGATTTTCCGGCAATTGTGCCTACGATCACCGGCCGAGCTTGGATAATGGGTGAATCGAATTGGATCTTGGATTCCACAGATCCTTTCCCTGAAGGTTTTCTCGTTTAGAAATCTCACTATTAAGAGGCGGTTAAAGTTAATGACGAATTTAGATGCGATTGTTTCGAAATCTCGTAGCGCACAACTGTCCTGGAGCGCAGATCCGACTGCTAGATCTACTGCACTTTCGAAATTAGCAAAACTTTTTGCAGATAACCGCGCTGAACTTGTAGCTTCGATGGTTGATGAAGTTAAGAAGCCGATTACGGAAGCGCGTGGTGAACTCAATCGCGCTATCAGTATCCTGGATTTCTATAGCGCTGCAGTTTTAGATCCAGATGGCCAAACTTTTCCGTCGGCTGCGCCCAATTACATTCTCTCCGTAAGGCGACCTCACGGAGTTGCAACTCTTATTACGCCATGGAATTTTCCAATCGCCATTCCGTTCTGGAAAGCTGCACCCGCTCTTGCCATGGGAAATACCGTAATCATAAAACCTAGTGAATTCTCAAGTAATACCGCTTCGCTCTTTTCAAAGTTTGCACAAGAAGTCTTCCCAGAAAATGTGTTCACGGTAATCCCTGGCGATGGCCAAATTGGAAAGTCTCTTATAGAAAGCGCCGATGTTGCATCATTCACCGGATCTGTGCGAGTTGGAAAAGAAGTAGTTGCACAAGCAGCGAAATTAGGGATACCGGTACAAGCTGAGATGGGTGGCCACAATCCTGCGCTAGTTCTCCCTGATGCAGATCTGAATTTGTTGGCAGCCCAGTTCCCAATTGCTGCATTTAGTTACTCGGGTCAAAAATGTACCGCTACTCGCAGAGTTATAGTCATTGGTGACAAAAAACGTCGCGATGAAGTGGCTGAAATATTGGTCAATGCGACAAAAACTCTCCAGGTGGGCAATCCAAGCGATGAGAAAACCTTTATCGGTCCGTTGATTCATCAAGCATCTAGAAATGGTTACGAGCGTGCCGTATCTGAGAGCTCTCAAGTTGGAAAGATAATTTATGGTGGCCAAACCATCGATGCCTCAAATAACTTGGTTTCCCCTACACTCACAATTGACGTTCCACTAAATCATCAATTGATGTGTGAAGAAGTTTTTGCTCCCATCGTTCATATCGCAAATGTTGAGACGGTGCCTGCGGCTATCGCATTAGCAAACGATGTGCCTTACGGACTTACCGCTTCTATTCATACCCAAGACTTAGAAGCTGCCTTTTCGATTTCTCGTAAACTTCAAACCGGAATGGTCAAAGTAAATGGACCGACCGCGGGTGTTGATTTCTATGCGCCATTTGGCGGAGTTAAAGATTCCTCTTATGGATCCAGAGAGCAAGGTAAAGCCGCTTTGGATTTCTATTCACATACGCAGACGATCACCGTAAATGTTGGCAAAGGAAAGTTTCCTTGCTAGAGGCAGTATTTCTTGGGATCCTCCAAGGTTTGACTGAATTCCTGCCAATTTCATCGAGCGCACATTTAAGGATTGCTGGTCTTTTCAATGAAATAGCTGCAGACCCAGGTGCCAGCTTTACCGCGATAATTCAAATTGGAACCGAAGTGGCAGTTTTGATCTATTTCCGGAGAGACATTTCTCAAATCATTTCAAATTGGCTTAAATCATTATTGAAAAAATCTCACGATTCAAGCTCCGCGAAACTGGGTTGGTTTGTAATTTTCGGTTCAGTACCAATTGTTATTTTTGGAATTCTTCTGCAAGATCTAATTCGTTCAGAGTTCCGCTCACTCTGGCTAGTGGCTTTCGTGTTAATAATATTTGGCATTTTTCTAGGAGTATCTGATCGCGTCGGTTCTCAGAATCGAGATTTATCGAAGATGCGCGTTCGTGATGCAATTTTCGCCGGTTTGGCTCAATCGCTTGCACTGATTCCAGGAGTATCTCGTTCCGGAGCCACAATCGCGATCTGCCGCTTACTTGGGTTTAATCGAGTTGATGCTTTGCGTTTCTCATTTCTACTTGCCATTCCGGCCGTTTTAGCAAGCGGATTATTTGAACTTTATAACTCGATTCAAACTCCTGGGCTTTCTAGATTCAGCAACAGCGAAACCGCGATGGCAACATTTGCCTCTTTCTCCGTTGGATATCTAGTAATTGCTTGGCTAATAAAGTTTGTCAAAAGCAATTCATTTGCGCCTTTTGTAATCTATCGAGTTATTCTGGGTTCAATGCTTCTGGCACTACTTGGTGCCGGCGTTATCGCCAACTAATTAATTACTTTTGGCTCGTATTTTCCATGACAAATTGGTATGAGCTGTCGAAGATAGTTTGTGCGTCGTAATCCAAAGTGGCAACGTGATAGGAGTTTCCCAGCTCTACTCGGACTTTTGACTTTGACCCAATCTCATTCATGATTACTTCAGTATTGGAAACCGGCAGCACATGATCTTCAACGCTATGAAATAAGAGCGTTGGAACTTTTACTTCTGGTAACAAACTTCGAGTTGCCTTTAACAATTTATTTAACTGGGCAACTCCTTTGGTTGGCAGCGCGTCATATCCCCATTCGGTCACATTGGGCTTTTTAATGTCATCGCCTACGGAGGGCCGCTTTGGTACTAAATATTTGATGATGTTTATAAACTTGATCGCCGGATCAGTAATGTGAATCATGGGATTTACCAAAACTACTCCGGCAAGATTTACCGTAGATTTGGCGGTCGCCGCCGTAAACAAAGTGTTAGCACCGCCCATCGATAATCCGAAGATATAAACTTCTGAACTCTCTTCTTGCAACTTAAGAAGCGCTTCTCGGGCACGATTAGTCCAACTCTGCCATTGCACTTTATTTAGATCTTGCCACCGGGTTCCGTGACCAGGAATTCTGGGTACGGAAACTGTTATTCCTTTTTCATTTAGAAATTGGGCCCATGGGCGCATAGATGCAGGTGAGCCGGTAAAGCCGTGCAGAAGCAGGACACCTATTTTTGAATTTTTTCCAATTCCTTTGGCGAAGTAATCATCTAGCCAACCACTTGGTGCGCCACTAGTCGCCATATCAGGATTCTACTTCTCCGATTAAGTCAGTTCTAGGCTTTACATTTTGCAGGTGAACGATGAGCGCCTGCTGCTGGATACCACCTTTGTTGTGGTGGATTTGGAGACAACTGGTGGCTCCCCTATCAATTCCAAAATAACCGAGATTGGCGCCGTTAAAGTTAGAGGCGGCGAAGTTATCGGCGAGTTCCAGAGTTTTGTAAACCCAGAAATCTCGATTCCACCTTTTATTACCGTACTTACAGGAATTACCGATGCGATGGTTGAGACCGCCCCTTCGATCGGTGAAGTTTTCTTCTCTTTACTTGAATTCATCGGCTCTCCCGACGAGAGCGTCCTAGTCGCACACAACGCGCCTTTCGATATTGGGTTTCTTAAATCTGCGGCCGATTCACTTAATCAAAGTTGGCCCAAATACGAAGTTGTTGACACTGCAAAAATCTCAAGGTTCGCGTTGACCAAAGATGATGTTATTAATTTTAAGTTATCAACGTTGGCAAAATTTTTCGGAGCAATTACCGAACCTGATCATCGTGCTCTCTCGGATGCCAGAGCGACAGTTGATGTGCTCCACGGAGTTTTCGAAAGGTTAGGCTCGCAAGGTATCTTCAATTTTTGTGATCTAAAATCTCTTTCGAGCCAAATTACAGAAGCGCAACGCAAAAAACGTTATCTTGCCGAAAGCGCACCCGAGTCACCTGGGGTCTATATCTTCAGAGATGAACAGAACCAACCTCTATATATCGGTACCTCTAGAAATTTGAAATCTCGTGTAAAGAGTTATTTTTCAGGATCCGAGAGGCGCAAACGGATACATGACATGATCGGATTGGCGGCCAAGTTGGAATACATT
>JBJSWS010000267.1:0-2473 GCA_046085985.1 Actinomycetales bacterium | reverse complement strand
CCTCTAAAAACATTTAAATCAATCCTCGCTGACGCAACACCATATTTTTCACCGATTCCGCAAGAGGAGTACTGCCAAATTTGCCAGAGCGAAGAGCAATTAGCGGTGCTCCAAGAATGTACAAAGCAACCAAATACTTTTCTTCCCGGTTCAGCTGTCGGGTCGGCGGGATCAATTCCGTATTGAGCTTTCCAGAGTGGATACTCGCGCAATTTTTCACTTCGAACCATCGCTTGCTCTAAGAAGGTTGGATAAGAATAAAAGAATGGCTTTCTTCCCGTTTTTTCATACATTGTGTCCATCCAAGTTTCTGCAAACAAAGTCACCAATTGCTTTGAAGCATATTTTTTACAAGTTGAACCGGAAACTAAAACACAATTATTTTCTAAATCAAGTGCATAAGGAAGATCGCGCTCGGTATATCCGCCAAGACTGGATAACCGCCAGATAGCTTTCTGTGCTTGTGCTTGCGCATCTTTAATCACCACATCTTTATCCGTGCTATTTGGCAAGATTGCGTAGTGATAGTAGCCGGTATAAAGACCGGCGGCTTGTGCAGTATCTCTATTCATCAAGAGGTACTTCAGAGCTAACGCATCGGCATCATCTCTGGTATCTGAAGCTTTAATAATTACAAAGCGAATACCAGCGTTGTACATCTTTACAAAATCAATTGGCTTATCACCGGGATGCTGCCACCGACTCACATCCGTTCCGTGGATCCTTCCACCTGGTCCGGTAAGTGCAATCAAATCCTCTGGTGCTGTTAATTGCGGGGCTTGCTTAATCTTTATCGATTTGCTTGCAGTCGCAAATTTCTTTTTTCCGATTGAAACCTGCGCTCGATATATTGCAGTTGTATCAAAAGCCGTTACTTTTGTAGAAATTCGCCAAGAACCGCTGGAACTAGTTTTTGTTCGTAACCGAGTATCGCTCCAACCTTTTTTGAGTTTTACATCAATTCTGACAACCGCGTTCTTTACCTTTGGTTTTACTACGCCGTGAAAGGTCAATTTAGTTTCGGGAAAACCGGGGGTTTGAGCTAAGAAGAAAGTTGAACTTGGCTTGGCCGCTTGCGCTGCTGGCAAGAGCAAAGTCATTAAAGCTATCGAAAGCGATAGCACCAACTTCTTCTGATTTTTCACCGCGCCATTATGTCTAACTAACCCTAAAACTCCGTTAGACGCGCTCTCACGGATACCCTTAAGCCATGATTGATTTCGCCACTCAATTGGTAGAAACCATCGGGATTTTCGGTGCCGGACTCTTCATCGCAATTGAGTCAATTGTGATTCCATTGCCATCTGAATTTGTATTGCTCTTATCTGGCTTTAATGTTTCTATCGGCGAATTCCAATTCATTCCACTCTTGATTGCTACAACCACCGGTTCTCTCATAGGAGCGCTAGTTCTTTACACAATCGGCTATGGAATCTCTAAAGAGCGAGTCAATTACCTAACCAATCGTTTTGGTAAATTCGTAGGAATCAAAGAATCAGATGTAGATAAGGCATTCAAATGGTTCGATCGATACGGCGCATGGACAATCTTTTTTGGTCGCCTCTTCCCGCTTGTTCGCTCGCTAGTAAGTATTCCTGCAGGGTTATCTGAAATGAATGTTATTAAATTCGCGCTGCTAACTTTCGGCGGAAGTAGCATTTTTAATGCCACCTGGATAACAATCGGTATGCAGCTTGAAGATCGTTGGAAAGATGCCGAAGGATGGGCCAAAAACCTAGAAAACTTGGTAAATGTCGGAATTATTGCACTGGCAATATTTCTGATTGCTCGCGCAATTATCAAAAAAGTAAAAGCTTAAATCTCAATAATCCTCAGAGAAATTCCAGTTACTTCTTTGATGGCAACTTCTAGCGCCCCACGGATACGGTCATTTCGAGTCGCCTTGTAATCATGTGCGCCACTTAGTTTCTCAGCTTCAACAAATTGCAGAGCCAGAACTCCATCAGAGAGTGAAGCCAACCTGGCATCAAAGTAGGCAATCCATGCGATGCGGTCCCTGCTCTCTAGGAGATCTAAAACATCGTTCCATCTTGATTTGAGTTCAACGAGATTCATCTTGACCTCAATTCGAAATTCTTTTGCCGAGTGGGGCAGGTAGGGCTCGAACCTACGACGACCGGATTATGAGTCCGGGGCTCTAACCAACTGAGCTACTGCCCCTTGAGCAGAGAAAGCATAGTACTCAGCAGATTTGTAGAAAACTTATGGGTGTTTAATCCTAAAAGTAGTGCGCTCAATTGCTACGTTCGTGAAGTGAAAAAATGTTATCTAGTAAAGATTTTGACACCCGCTCTTTTCTTGCTCCTTGCGGGAACGTTACCTTCGAATGCTGTGGATCAGCATATTTTCCCAGTAGCTGGTTGCAAGGTGAGTTATTCCAAATATCACCATGATTACCCAGCCACTGATATCCAGGCAAAACAAGGCTGCGCATTTGTAGCTACTGTTGCAG
>JBJSWS010000266.1:0-3177 GCA_046085985.1 Actinomycetales bacterium | reverse complement strand
CCAACAGCTGCGCCAAGTCCAAGTGCAGCCCCAGCGTTATCGCCGGCTCCAGCTGCGATAGGAATTCCCGCTTTAGTTTTTCCACCAAATTGATCCGGAGCAATAACTGTTGGTAGAACTACTTTGCGATCACTTAAAAGTGCCTTGCTAAAAATATCTCTTTGATACTCGTTGCTCTTACTATCAAAGTAACCAGTACCTGAAGCATCAGAGCGATCGGTAAATAAATCGTTGATCGAATCTGATCCAGTTAATTTCCAGGAGAGCCAATCATGTGGCAGGGCAATAGCGCTGACCTGATTGGCATTCTCTTTCTCATTTTCGGCTAGCCAACGAACTTTAGATGCGGTAAATGATGCAACTAATTTTGAGCCGGTACGTTGATGAATATCGGGAATTTCTTCATTAAGTTTCGCAGCGGCGCGATCAGATCTGGTGTCATTCCAGAGCAAGGCATCACGTATTACTTCACCTTTGGAATCAAGTGCGACCATGCCATGTTGTTGGCCTGCAATGGAGATCGCATCGTATGGTTCTTTGATTTCAACAAGAGCCGCAGAGAGCGCTGTCCACCATGCCTCTGGTGCAACTTCAGTTCCATCTGGATGAGGTTTTGTTGCACTGGCAATTAATTCTCCAGAATCGGCATCGCGAAGTACAACCTTTACCGATTGCGTCGATGAATCAACGCCAACGACTTTCGCCATTGCGATTTAGAAGACGCCGATCAAGTATTCCAGAGCTAATTGATCGAGCTCTTCATAGTGATAGCCGCGCTTTCCTGCGGTTTCAGCATCAAAGCTTTCACCTGCAATATCGCGCCACGTTTCACTGGCAGAGACTGTTGGTTGTAGCAACTCATCTACACCTGATTTTGTAAGCGCTGCTTTGGTACGTGGATCATTACGGAAGGCACGGGCACGTTCTTCCAAAATCAAATAGGTACGCATATTTGCAGTAGCAGATGCCCAGACGCCTTCATCGCTTTCGGTTCGCATCGGTTTGTAATCAAAGTGTTTTGGACCGTCATACTTATATCGATCTAGTAAATCAACTAAGAAGAATGCTGACTTTAGATCGCCATGACCAAAGACGAGGTCTTGATCGTACTTAGGTCCATGCTGACCATTTAAATCGATATGGAATAACTTCTTATGGAATAAAGCTTGGCCAATTCCATGGACAAAGTTAAGTCCAGCCATCTGTTCGTGGCCAACTTCAGGATTTAGACCAACTAGTTCTGGGTGATCTAAAGAGTTAATAAATGCGAGCGCATGACCAATAGTCGGCAAGAAAATATCGCCACGTGGTTCATTTGGTTTTGGCTCAAGTGCAAACTTGATGTCATAACCTTTATCGATTACATATTGAGAGAGAACATTGAAAGCATCGCGCATTCTTTCTAACGCAACAACTGGATCTTTACCGATATCAGTTTCCGCACCTTCGCGGCCGCCCCAACAGACGTATGTCTTTGCGCCAAGTTCTACCGCAAGTTCAATATTTGTCATTACTTTTCGGATAGCAAAGCGACGGATATCTCGATTATTTGAAGTGAATGCGCCATCTTTAAATACTGGATGGCTAAAGAGATTTGTTGTTGCCATCGGAACTTTCATTCCGGTTGCAGCAAGCGCTTTCTTAAATCGATCAATATGTGCAGCGCGCTCGCTAATGCTTGCACCAAATGGAATTAGATCATCGTCGTGGAAAGTAACGCCATAAGCACCGCGCTCTGCTAATTCGCTAACTGTGCGCACCGGATCAAGTGCTGGACGCGTGGCATCGCCCAATGGATCGCGCGCTTGCCAGCCAACGGTCCAAAGTCCAAATGTGAATTTATCTGCAGGTGTTGGGTTTCTCATGGCTAGAGCCTAATATCCGAAAGGCGGAGGAATCGACGGGGGTTATCGCGGAAAATCTGACGTAATTGCTCCTCAGTTAAGCCTGCCTCACTAAGAAGTTGGCGCCAACCAGTTGCCAGCCAGGAAAGGCCAGGTGAACCGCCCAGTGACTTCCAGAGCGAGCGGCGCGCACCATCTGTGCCAAGCATTATCTGATTGGTAAATCCTTCGTTACACATCGCAACTGTTAAATCTAGCGATGGACGTTTATCACTTGTTGCTTGGCGGAGTGATTGATCGTATTCAACATTTACTCCAGAGCTAAGAATCTCTCTGTGATAACCATGATCAGGTTCCTTATCAGTATGTGAGAGAACAACTTTTCTTAAATCTGCATCTAAGGATTTAAATTCAGACATTTGAGCAATCGCACCCTTGCATTCTTCACAGTGAGTAAGGATTGGTGCACCAGTTACTTTTTGGGCATGCACGGCTGCGGCAAATAATTCTTTCTCAAAAGATGAAAGTTCTTCGCCCAATGAATGAATCTTGATAATTCCGCATCTATCTGAAATTTCCTTTACAAATATTTCTGCTAGCTTCACTCGATCAGCAGTTAGATATTGGGAATCCTTTTGGTAGTACTTTGGGTTATGCATACCGGTGGCTGCAACAATATGTACTCCAGAGTTTCTTGAAATCTCTTGCAGTTTCTCAATATCACGCCCAGATTCACCTGGCATACAATCCACCAAGAGATTAACACCGGCAGGAATACATTCGCGGACTTCAGCGACTGCATCTGTGATGCTATCGAGAAATATATGTGGCATCTCAGATTTAACTATTGGTGAATCAATTATTAGATGTTCATGAAGATATGCGCCAGAGATTTCTTCGATTGAAACATCGCCAAGAACAGTTCTAATCATGGAGTTGTAAGAACTGCTCCGCTCTTAATTAAGGAATCTTGAATATCGTCGATCGGAACTTCACGAATAGTTTTCTTAGCGGTAGTTGCAATTGCAGCATTTATTCCAGCAGCCTGTCCCATCGCCATACATTGACCCATAGATCTGATACTTGCATGGGCATCATGGCTCGCTGAAAAACAGCGGCCGGCTACCAATAAATTCTCTGCATCCTTCACCCGCAGCGCAGATAGTGGGATTCCCACGGCGCTGCCTTCCGGCAGATAGCGCCATTCAGTTCCATCACCGATGTGGTGATCTTCAATTGGCGCACCGCATAGAGCAATTTGATCATCAAATTGGCGCGCAGATAAAACATCATCTCTAGTTACTCTGTAATCACCATAAACGCGTCGCGTCTC
>JBJSWS010000265.1:0-2511 GCA_046085985.1 Actinomycetales bacterium | reverse complement strand
TTGAGTGTCTCGGGAAGAAGTTGAATCGCACGTACATGGAAGATGATTTCAACCTGATGGAGAAAGCCAGCAAATCACTTCAATTGCATGAAGAAGGTTCAATTTCGCCTTTAATAATCTTCTACTTCTCGATAATGCTATTTCTCACCTTTGTCGTTACAAACATCGGCGCCGCTTATGTATCTCACCGCGAATTAACATCAAGAACGGAAGCTGCGCTCGGCATCGCGGCTCAAGAGTTAGATGAGTTTAAGTATTACTATTTCAGCCCGATAACTGAGTTCTTTGCGGATAACTCAATCCAGAGAGGTGAATTGAAGGTTCCGATTGATTGCCCGCAAGCTATTAATAGATTTAGGGAAGTTCTTTCAAACGAGCGCGAAGGTAGAGACTTAATTATCAAAAAGTTTGAATGTAATGGAAGTGAACTATATGCAAATGTAGAAGAGCGGGAAGATCTACTATTTCAACTCAGATTCTTAAATATTACTTCTTACATCAATCGAGTTTCAGTCGCCACCGACTCGACATATATGAAGAATTGAGCATCTAGAGTCTTGCCTAAATGTAATCAGCGTTTGAAATCGCCACTATTCTTTACCCGTGGCTGATAGAGACTTTCAGGTTGAGATAGCAGAGCTATCCAAGACTCTTTCTGGCATTGAGACAGTTTTGGACTTAAATAAATTAACAAGAGATGCTGCTGAGTTAGAAGAGAAAGCCGGCGCACCAGATCTTTGGAATGATCCAGAAAATGCGCAGAAGGTAACGAGCGCTCTCTCGCGAGTTCAGACATTGATAAATCGAATTAAATCACTACGTAAACGTCTTGATGACCTGCCCGTAATGTTGGAGTTGGCAGAAGCGGAACCGGAGAATAAATCAACGGTCGAAAATGAGTTAGCAGGAGAGTTGACTCAACTCTCCAAATTAATTGGCGAGCTAGAAGTTCAAACGCTTCTTAGTGGCGAATATGATCATCGAGACGCCTTAGTAACAATTCGATCTGAAGCGGGTGGAGTAGATGCAGCAGATTGGGCAGAGATGGTTTCCCGAATGTATTTTCGATTCTGCGAACAGAAAGCGTACTCAGTAAGTGTTTTGGAAACTTCATATGCTGAGGAAGCAGGAATTAAATCTACAACTTTTAAAGTCTCTGGACCTTATGCTTATGGAACGTTATCTGTAGAACAAGGAACGCATAGATTAGTAAGAATTTCACCCTTTGATAGTCAAAATCGTAGACATACCTCTTTTGCAGGAGTTGAAGTTGTCCCGGTGGTTGAACAAAGTGACCATATAGAAATTGATGAAAAAGAGATTCGCGTTGATGTTTACCGATCTTCTGGTCCAGGCGGTCAGGGAGTTAATACAACAGATTCTGCAGTACGAATTACACACATACCTTCAGGAATAGTGGTCTCCTGTCAGAATGAGCGATCACAGATTCAAAACAAGGCAACTGCGATGGCAGTTTTGCAGTCAAAGTTACTAGAGCGCAGAAATCAAGAAGAACGTGCCAAAATTGATGCACTTCGCGGAGATAACTCTGGTTCCTGGGGAAATCAGATTCGTTCTTATGTTTTACATCCATATCAAATGGTTAAAGATCACCGAACTGATTTTGAGACGGGAAATACGCAAGCTGTTCTAGACGGAGATCTAGAGGGATTTGTAGCGGCCGGTATTAAGTGGCGCCGCAATAAAGCCAATTAATTATTAGTTGCAGGGCACGTAAAATTAGCGAGTTCTTCCGCAATCAGTTATCTCGTAATATCCAAGCGGAAACTCTTGTTTCATATTAACCGAGCAACATATGTTGTAGCCTTTAACCGACGTTTAATCTCTTGTTCATCATGAAACGAGCTAGATATCTTTTTCCTCATGAACCGTGCTGAATCCTTTGTTCCTCTTGAACCGTGCTAAATCCCTTGCAGCGCATGAACAAATCTGATTCTCTAGTTGCCTTCAAACTGTGCTCAATCTCTGGTCTCGCATAAACAGTGCTCAATCTCTGGTCTCGCATAAACGGTGCTCGATCTCTTGTTCCTCTTGAACGGTGCTACATCCCTTGTTCTCTATAACCGAGCCAAATCAAATGTGAATTACTTAATTCACGCCTAATTCTCACCTTTGTGGCGCTCATATCCCGACGATTTTGCCTGTCATTACCTAGAATCCTCCCGTGATTAAGTTCGAGAACGTAACCAAGGTCTATTCAAAAGCAGATAGACCTGCGCTCGACAATATCTCTCTTGAAGTAGAAAAAGGCGAGTTTGTATTCCTAGTTGGTCTTTCCGGTTCTGGTAAATCAACATTTTTGCGATTAGTTCTAAGGGAAGAGAAGCCAACTTCCGGAAAAATTCACGTTGCAGGAAAAGATCTAACAACTCTTTCAAATTGGACGACATGCACTGGGTGGCGGCGGAGCACGCGCGGCGCTACCTGCTGCCCGGCACGGGCGGCCGCGGCGCGTGCGTGCTGTGCCCCTGGGCGTGCGCGCTCGGGCGC
>JBJSWS010000264.1:0-581 GCA_046085985.1 Actinomycetales bacterium | reverse complement strand
AGCGCACCCACTGCAACAATCATGGAAAGTGTTGTGCAATTTGGATTAGAGATAATTCCTTTTGGTCGCTTGGGGACGTCGTAAGGATTTACTTCTGGAACAACTAGTGGAACTTCTGGATCCATTCGGAAGGCGCCAGAGTTATCAACGCAGACTGCGCCGCGAGCTGCTGCAATTGGCGCCCACTCTGCTGAGACTTCATCTGGAACATCAAACATTGCAACATCAATACCGTCGAAGGCTTCTGGAGAAAGTGCGACAACAGTTAACTCTTCCCCACGGCACATAAGTTTTTTACCCGCGCTTCTTGCTGAGGCAATTAATCTAATTTCACCCCAAACATTTTCGCGAGTAGAAAGTAGATCAAGCATCACCGTGCCAACTGCGCCTGTGGCGCCAACTACTGCAAGTGATGGCTTCATCGATCAGATCGAAGCCGTTGTTTATGGTGGTTCTGGTCGATGAAGCCATCACTTGCAGTAGTTGGTGCAACTGGGGCAGTTGGCACGGTGATGCTCGATCTACTTTCTACTCGAGAAAATGTTTGGGGCGAAATTAGATTAATAGCTTCAGCAAGAAGC
>JBJSWS010000263.1:0-916 GCA_046085985.1 Actinomycetales bacterium | reverse complement strand
GATGTTGGTGCGTATTCAACGATGTTGCCTAAATACATTACTGCGACTTCGTCGCAGAAGTAATTAACCACCGAAAGATCGTGGGAGATGAAGATGAAGGATAAGTTCATCTCGCGGCGTAACTCTTTTAAGAGGTTAAGAATCTGGGCTTGGATTGAAACATCAAGGGCAGAGACTGGTTCATCAGCGACTATGAGGTCAGGTTTATTGATTACGGCGCGGGCGATGGAGATACGTTGACGCTGGCCGCCGGAAAATTCATGTGGGAATTTTTCGAGTGCGGATTTGGCGATACCGACTTTCTCTGCGATATCTTCAACGGCTTTGCTCCGTTCTGCTTTGGTGCCGATGTTATGGATATCAAGTGGTTCTTGGATTAACTCTTTGACGGACATCCGTGGATCAAGTGATGCCATCGGATCTTGGAAGATCATCTGCATCTTCGAGCGTAGTTTTCTAAGTTCGCTTGGTTTTTCTTTTGTGATCTCTTGTTGGTTAAAGATTATTTCGCCAGAGGTTGGTTCGACGAGGCGGAGCATGATCCGGCCAAGGGTTGATTTACCTGAGCCTGATTCACCGACGATACCGAGGGTTTTGCCGCGTTCGAGGGTTAGAGAAATATTGTCGACAGCGACGATTGGTTTCTTGGTGGTTTTATTTGTGAACTCTTTACGTAAGTTCTTGATTTCTAGGATATTCACATCGGACTCCAACATGCCACTGAATGTGGCGTTCCTTCAAGTGCGGGGGTGTTGGTGGTGCAATGTGCCGTTGCTTTTAAGCAACGCGGTGCAAATGAGCAACCTTGGCCGCGTTCACTTGGTGACATAACCATGCCTGGGATGGTTGGCAGTGGTGCGTTGTTATCGGTTGCGGTACGTGGTGAAGATTTAAGAAGAGCGTGGGTATATGGATG
>JBJSWS010000262.1:0-5600 GCA_046085985.1 Actinomycetales bacterium | reverse complement strand
AAATAACAAGAAGTAGCTTTCTTTAAAGAAGACCGCATCATCCTCGTTTTAGTCGAGGACGCGGTCTTCTTTTATTTTATTAGTTAATAAATTTAATAATGTATGAAAAAACGGGAACACAATTAGGAAGGAGTGAAAATGTCGAACAACGAGAATCGCTTTGCGACCATGCCAGAGATACTTAAAGAGTATGAATCTCTAGAAGCGGCGATGGCAGATCCTGCAATTCACTCCGACCAAGGTAAAGCACGCCAATTAGGTAAGCGATACGCGCAACTTGGACCCATCGTTGCTGGCTACCGTGATTATTTAAAGGCCGCAGATGATTTAAAGACTGCCGAAGAACTAGCTGCAACTGATGCAGATTTTGCAGCTGAAGTTCCAGCTCTTCGTGAAGTTCTGGATAAAACCGGGGCTTTATTGGAAGAACTTCTTCTTCCAAGAGATCCAAATGATGATCGAGATGTAATTTTGGAGATTAAAGCTGGTGCAGGCGGTGATGAATCTGCGCTATTTGCTGGCGATTTATTACGTATGTATCTGCGCTTTGCCGAACGCCAAGGTTGGAAGACAGAGATTATCGATGCAACTGAAAGTGATTTAGGCGGATATAAAGATGTCTCGGTTGCGGTAAAAGCTCGCAGCGGTAGTCAGCCAGGAACTGCACCTTTTGCCAAACTAAAGTTTGAAGGCGGAGTCCATCGAGTACAACGTGTACCCGAGACCGAATCACAAGGTCGAATACATACTTCTGCCGCCGGCGTACTCGTTCTACCCGAAGCAGAAGAAATTGATGTGCAAATAAATATGAACGAACTTCGAATTGATGTTTATCGTTCATCAGGACCTGGTGGTCAGAGCGTTAATACGACTGATTCAGCTGTTCGAATTACTCACCTTCCAACCGGAATAGTAGTTTCTTGCCAAAATGAAAAGAGCCAGCTGCAAAACAAGGAGTCAGCGCTTCGTATTCTGCGAGCAAGGCTGCTAGCAGCGGCACAAGAGGCAGCCGATGCTGAGGCGGCAGCAACCAGAAAGAGCCAGGTAAGAACTGTTGATCGTTCTGAGCGAATTCGAACATATAACTTCCCAGAAAATCGTTTGACCGATCATCGGGTTAATTTCAAATCTAATAATTTAGATGCGGTACTAAACGGTGAATTAGATGATGTTGTAAATGCGCTATTAGAAGCTGACAAGTCAGAGAAGCTTGCTGCCGCAGAGGCGTAACATGTTAAAAGATTTACTGCGCGCCGCAAGAAGCGAGCTGGAAAATGCCAATATCTCCACAGTTGATGCAGAACTAATCGCAGCACATCTCTTAGGTGTGACCAGAATGGATTTACATTCGCGTGAGTTTCAATTTACAGCAGAGCAAGAGCTGGAGTTTTCAGATCTTATTTCACAACGGATAACTGGCATACCATTGCAATATCTAACCGGAGAGGCAGCTTTTCGTTATTTAGTCTTTGATGTTGGTCCAGGAGTACTAATTCCACGTCCGGAGACCGAGTTGATTGTTGATGCCGCCCTTGTTGAGATTGAACGAATTCAGTCAAGTAAAGAATGGAATAAACAGCAGACTTCAGTAATTGATCTTGGTTCGGGTAGTGGCGCGATTGCGATCTCAATCGCGCAAGAAGCTCGCCAACGAAGTCTCTTAGTAAATGTCATCGCTGTTGAAAATGATGAAGTTGCAGCACAATGGTTAATGAGGAATATCGGAAAACATGATGTTGATGTTCGAGTGGTCAAAGAATCGGTAACTGGCGCACTATCAGGAGTTAAATCCGATTTGGTTGTAGCTAACCCACCTTATATTTCTGAGGCAATTGCTTCACTACCGAGAGAACTGGCTCATGAACCAAAGGCTGCACTTTTCGGTGGACAAACCGGACTAGAAATTCCCACAACTTTTATAAATGCGGCAAAGCGACTTTTGAAGCCATCGGCATTACTTCTTTTGGAACACGACGACTCGCAATCTAAGGAATTAGAAACGATTCTGGCTCCGGACTTCTATGAAATACTTCATTTTAAAGATCTTAACGACCGACCAAGATGGATTTCGGCCAGAAGGAGTAACGATGGCTGAACAGTTTGATTTAAATTTAGACGATCACACTAAATTATCTGAGTTAGCAATTTCTGCTCTACAAGAAGGAAAGATCATTATTGCGCCTTTGGAACATGCCTATGTTTTCATTGCCGATGCGTTTAATCACGGAGCGGTTAAGAAAATTCATTCAATCAGAGGGGATGATCGGGGAGTTGCGGCTCAAGTGATTGTTGGAGATATCAAAACTGCGACTGGAATTACCAGAGAGTTCGGAGCCACAACCAGAAGTATCTGTGAAAAGTTTTGGCCAGGCTTGCTAACTATGCGAATTTCACCGGCCGAAGGATTAGTTTGGGATCTAGGAGATGCGAGATCTTTATCGGAAATTGCAATCCGCGTGCCAGATGCAAAATTTATTAGAGAAGTTGCGCTTTCGGCTGGGCCACTTGCAATTGCATCTGCAAGCAGAACCGGAACCCCGCCAAATCGAAAAGGAGTCATCTTTCCAGCGCTCGATAGCGATTACGCCTTTGCCTTTCATGCCGGCGAATTACCGGAAGGAAAGGCGAGCACCGTAATCTCCGTTAAATCTGATGGCATTACCCTGGTTAGACAAGGCGCAATCTCACTGGCTGATTTACGTACCGTGACTCCTAACATTGCAGTGCCTGCCTAAATCGCAAGGGCGTAGGATTCCAACATGTCACAGTTCTTTGGCGCAGATTTTGATCAACTTAAATCCCAAGATCCCGAGATTGCCGCAATATTACTTTCAGAGCTTGATCGACAACGTAAAAATTTACAGTTAATTGCTAGCGAGAATCTAACTTCACCAGCAGTTTTAGCTGCACTGGGTTCAACTCTTTCCAATAAGTACGCAGAGGGATATCCCGGAAAGCGTTATTACGGAGGTTGTGAAGAAGTTGATAAAGCTGAAATTATCGGCATCGAAAGAGCAAAAGAACTCTTTGGTGCAGAACATGCCAATCTCCAACCGCACTCTGGAGCCAGTGCCAACGTTGCGGTTTACCTGGCATTTACAAAACCTGGCGACACTGTCCTTGCAATGTCGCTGCCACACGGTGGTCATCTAACTCATGGCTCTAAAGTAAATTTCTCTGGAAAATGGTTTAACGTCGAGTCATACGGTGTTAGAAAAGAAGATGAACTTATTGATTATGACGAATTACGCGAGACAGCAAAGCGCGTCAGGCCACGGATGATCTGCTCAGGCGCAACTGCATATCCAAGGCTTATAGATTTTAAGAAGATCAGAGAAATTTGCGATGAAGTTGGCGCAATCATGTGGGTAGATGCGGCACATTTCATAGGTCTGGTTGCCGGTAAAGCGATTCCTTCACCAGTCCCATATGCAGATGTCGTTTCATTTACTACCCACAAAGTACTGCGAGGACCTCGCGGCGGAATGATTCTTTCCAAATCAGAACATGCTGCAGCGATTGATAAAGCGGTATTTCCAGGAATGCAAGGCGGTCCAATCATGAGCGCAGTAGCCGGAAAGGCCGTTGCGCTAAAGGAATGTCTACAACCTTCATATCAAGAATATGCAAAGCAAGTGATTGCCAATGCTCAAGAACTAGCAAAATCCCTTGAAAATGAGGGGATGCGCGCAGTATCTGGCGGAACAGATACTCACCTAGCTCTAATAGATATTAGAAGCACCGGAATCAACGGAAAGATTGCTGATGAAAGATGCGGTAAATCAGGAATAACTTTAAATAAAAATGCAATTCCATATGATCCGCAAACTCCAGCTATCACCAGCGGTATCCGTGTTGGTACACCTGCTGTGACAACTCAGGGAATGGGATTGAGCGAGATGCCAATAATCGCATCTCTGATTGCTCGCGCAATTAAAGATGGTGAGGATGATTCCAAAGCATCTGCAATTCGCAGTGAAGTAAATGCGCTGACTGCCAAATTCCCGGTTTATCCAAGTTAATGCGCGAGTACTCTCTAACTCTATTAATTGCCGCAGCGTTAACTTATATGTTAACACCAGTTATTCGTGAACTTGCTCTGCGAGTAAATGCAGTTGCCAAAGTGCGAGATAGAGATATTCACACCCAAACTACCGCCAGATGGGGCGGGGTAGCGATGTGGATTTCAACCGGCGCAACATTGCTGGCAGTCCAAAACTTAAACTTAGTAGGTAAGGCATACGGTCAAGAACTTCTTGGGATTTTCTTAGCCGGAACCTTTGTCCTATTTATCGGCATGCTTGATGATCGATTTGAGTTAGATGCCATTACAAAACTAGCCGGACAGGGTTTAGCTGCAGGAATTCTTCTAATATTTGGAATCCAATTAATCTGGTTGCCAATAAATGGAATCATTGTTCTACCGAGCAACATAGGTCAATTTCTAACGGTAATTATTGTTCTAGTAATTATTAATGCTGTTAATTTCGTCGATGGACTAGATGGATTAGCAACGGGGATTGTCGCAATTTCGGCTGCTTCATTCTTCGGATTTGCTTATCTATTAGCAATCGAGAATGGCTTTAGTCGTGCCGGTGCGCCGTCGCTAGTTACCGCGCTTGTAATCGGTGTTTGTATAGGTTTTCTGCCACATAACCTTTACCCAGCAAAGATATTTATGGGCGATTCTGGTTCGATGTTTCTTGGTTTATTACTTGCGGCATCTGCAATTACTCTAATGGGACAGATTGATGCCAATGCGGTCTTTGCTGAAAATATTGGCCCAGCTGCACTGCCACTCTTATTGCCTTTTGCCGTTCTTGCAGTGCCGCTACTGGACTTTGCGTTAGCAGTTATCCGCAGGATTCGACAAGGGAAGTCGCCCTTTGCGCCAGATAATGAGCATCTACATCATAAGTTGATGAAGCTAGGTAATTCGCAATTGCGTACGACCGTAATACTTTATTTTGCAACAGCCATGCTTGCGGTGCCAGCGATGTTATCTGCTTTCCTGCCCGTCTGGTTGGCATTTGTGACCGGACCAATTCTCTTCATTGCGGCATTTTTGATTACCGTTAAAAACTCGAAAGTAAATATAAATGGAAATTAAGAATTCAAATCGAGCGATGTGGAAGGGTGCCTTGATTCCTGCTATTGCCCTTTCAGCTATTTCATTAATCGTGGCTACATTATTTGCAGGTTCGGCTGGACTATATGGTGCTGGGTTAGCTTGCGTTACGGTCTTAATTTTCTTTTCGGTATCACTTCTTGTTGCCAGATTAACTCGTGATGCCAATCCAATTACAACGATGGCACTTGCAATGTTCTCTTACTTCACAAAGTTGATCTTGATGGCGCTATTTCTTCTAGCTGTTACGAGATTAACCCAACCAGAGACGGTCGACCGGACCTCCTTTGGCCTAAGCGCACTCGCAATTACCTTCGCTTGGCTTACCGGTGAGGTTCGTTCATTTTTCAAGTTGCGGTTAGAGTTAACCCCAAAGCACGAGTAGTTACTTAAGAGCGAGTGAGAAAAAGAGAGCGAGAAGATGTCAGAGAACCCAAGAAATGATGAAAATGCATTCTGGACGATTTTTGGC
>JBJSWS010000261.1:0-984 GCA_046085985.1 Actinomycetales bacterium | reverse complement strand
ATTGCCAAGACTTATTGGTCCAAAATCAAAGGTTGACATCATTGCACGTGGTCAAGACGATACTGCGACTATAACCAGACTTCCTGCCTTCACGCCACCAGCGCCAATTCCTGCACTAACCGTCTACTTCCCACTCGCTTCGTACCAATTGACTAGATCTGAGATTAAGAAACTAGATAAGTTTGTTAAGGAAGTTAAAGCGGCTGGATTTACCCGAGTTGTACTTGAAGGCCATACCGATGTTCAAGGCGCGCGTTCGGGTTACAACAACCTTGCACTTTCAAACTCTCGCGCTAAGGCAACTGCGGATTACCTCCGTAAGTTCTTGAAGGTTAAGTTTGCTAAAGACCAATTTGCAGAAACTAGACCTGCAGTCGAAGGTTCCGGCGAGGCGGTTTATCAAAATAACCGAAGAACCGAAGTCTCAGTCTGGTAATTGCCTTTACTCTGAGCGTCAGCACTTTTCTCTAGTTAATTGCGAGTTTTGAGAGCTCGGTAAGTACTAGCATGTCGCTATAGCGAGAGGTAGTCAATGGCGACGAAGCTGATTTATGCCTTCCATGAGGGCAATAAAGATTTGAAAGATTTGCTGGGCGGCAAGGGCGCAAATCTTGCCGAGATGGTTCGTATCGGATTACCCGTTCCGCCAGGATTCACAATCACAACTGAAGCTTGTAAAGAGTATTTGGCTAAGGGCAGTGCGCCAATTGAGTTAGAAGTGCAGGTAACAAAGGCGCTTCGCAATCTCGAAGATGAAATGCAGAAACGGCTCGGAGATCGAGAAGATCCGCTTCTAGTTTCTGTTCGCTCTGGTGCCAAATTTTCTATGCCAGGAATGATGGAGACCATACTTAATGTTGGATTAAACGATCAATCAATCGAGGGTCTGATCAAGCAGACTAATAACCCAAGATTTGCCTGGGATGCTTATCGCAGATTAATCCAGATGTATGGCAAGACTGTTTTGGGAATTGAAGGAAGTAA
>JBJSWS010000260.1:0-14739 GCA_046085985.1 Actinomycetales bacterium | reverse complement strand
CTTCTTGGGATGACTGGAGCCAAGAGCTTCACATCATGTAGCGAGATGGTTTCATCAAGTTTAAGAATTCCACTATAGAGCGGATCGCCTGCGATTAAACGGATCGTGTTCTCACCTTCGATGATGCCAAATTGCGGATCTGTGCCAAGTGAGGTTTTTACCTTGGGCGTAAATCGGACAATCCTCATTAGCAAACCTTAACTGTAAAACTAATTTGTTGAAACTCGTTCTACTAAAACGGTTCCAATACGATGACGTCGACCTACCGGACGTTCTGCGGTTATTTTCCAGTCATGCAGCATAATTTCACTTCCAGGAATTGGCACTCGGCCCAATATTTTGGCCATGTAACCACCGACCGTATCAACATCTTCTTTTTCTTCGTCATTTAATTCAAACTCTAAGTGATCGGCCAAATCTTCTAGGTGCAACCTTGCAGAAACTCTCGCTTTTCTTGTTGGTTCTAGCCATTCAATTTCTTCAAATTCATCATCATATTCGTCGGCAATTTCGCCAACGATCTCTTCAATAATATCTTCGATAGTAATTAATCCTGCAGTGCCACCATATTCATCAACAACTATTGCTAGGTGAATCTGATCTCGTTGCATCTCTTTCAAAAGTTCAGAAGCAGTCTTAGTCTCGGGGATAAATGTGGCCGGCCGTACATGATCAGCAACAATTTCTTGCGTTTCGGAATCTCTAAATTCGTGTACTCGTCTGGCCAAATCTTTCACATAGGCAATTCCTATTATGTTGTCGACGCTCTCACCAATTACAGGAATTCGAGTAAAGCCAGATCTAAGGGCAAGCGATAGGCCCTGACGTAAATTCTTACTTCCTTCGATCCAAACCATCTCTGTTCTAGGAACCATCAATTCTCTTATCAAAGTATCGCCAAGTTCAAAAACTGAATGAATCATCTCGTGCTCTGATTCTTCAACTAATCCTCGCTCGTGAGCCTGATCAACGAGATCTCGTAACTCGGCTTCGTTGGCAAAAGGTCCACTCTTAAAACCTTTACCAGGAGTTAATGCATTTCCAATGGTTATCAATAAAGTCGTAATCGGGCCTAAGACTTTGGACAGAACTACCGCGACGATACTTGCTGGAAATATCCATAGACCTGCTCGTTGTTTTCCTAGTGTGCGAGGTCCAACTCCTACAACTACATAGGAAAGCGTCAACATAATCAAAACTGCACTGGTGATGGCTAGTGGAATAGATGAAGAATTTTTTATCAATTCCTCTGCTACTAGAACCGTGGCAGTCAACTCGGCAGCTTTCCTAACAAAGAGCACCACATTCAAATAACGAGCGGGTTCTGCCAGTACTTTACGTACCCAAGCCGCCTTAAGTGATGATTTCTCTTGAAGTTCTTCAACATAGATACGCGAAATAGAGTTAATAGCCGCTTCGCTTCCAGCGAGAAATCCCGCGAAAAGCAATAAGAACGTCACTGTAATAATCACTATGACGCTCATTTCTTGCTCCGCCAGCTACTCAATAATTCGTCTTGTTTAGAGAACATCACATTGCGCTCTTCTGTATCTCTATGATCAAAGCCGAGAAGATGCAAGACACCATGAACGGTAAGGAGTTCTAACTCCTCCTGAAGAGAGTGGCCGGCGACTTGAGCTTGCGCAACTGCAAAATCTGGACAGAGAACAATGTCTCCCAGTATTCCAGGACCGCTGGTGGCTGAATTAGGTTTCAATTCATCCATCGGGAATGAGAGAACATCAGTTGGACCAGGCTCATCCATCCATTGCATATGTAAAGAACTCATTTCTTCTACATCCACAATTGAGATACTTAACTCGGAATCTGGGTGAATACCCATAGCGTTAAGCGAATAATCTGCAAGACTAATCAAGCGTTCTTGATCGCAGCCTGATGTTGTTAGAGCAACCATTTCAATATTCATTTCTATATTGAACGTGGCTTAGTTGCACGTCTTGCTGCGCGATTCTCGCCATCCTTGCTATCAAATCTTCCATAAGCATCAACAATCTCGCTTACTAGTCGATGGCGAACCACATCTTCCGACGTCAAATCCATAAATGCGATGTCTTCTATATCTTCTAAAATTGAGCGGACGATGGCTAGACCTGATTGCTGATGAGCAGGAAGATCTATCTGCGTAATATCTCCAGTAACCACCATCTTTGAACCAAAACCGAGTCGAGTTAAAAACATTTTCATTTGTTCCGGTGAAGTGTTCTGGGCCTCATCTAAGATAATAAAAGAATCATTGAGAGTACGGCCGCGCATATATGCAAGTGGAGCAACTTCGATTGTTCCCGAAGACATCAGTCGCGGAATCGCATCTGGATCCAACATGTCATGAAGTGCATCAAATAGCGGTCGCAGATAAGGATCTATTTTTTCATGAAGCGTTCCAGGTAAGAATCCCAAGCGCTCCCCCGCTTCAACTGCTGGTCTGGTGAGGATTATGCGATTGATTTGCTTAGCCTGTAGCGCTTGAACCGCTTTTGCCATAGCCAAGTAAGTCTTACCGGTACCAGCCGGACCGATACCAAATGTCACCGTGTTCTTATCTATGGCATCCACATATCGCTTTTGGTTTACAGTCTTTGGCCGAATCGTTTTGCCTCGCGAACTCAAGATATTTAAAGTTAAAACTTCAGCCGGAGTCTCATTACCGTCTCCAAGAATCATGGAAATAGATCTTCTGACTGCATCATCACTTAATGGCTGGCCGGCTCGAACAACCGCCAGAAAATTTGCCATCAATCTTTCGACGCGTTTCACCGATTCGATTTCGCCTTTAAGAATAATTTCATTTCCCCGGACAGTAATAACTACATCAGGAAATGCTTTTTCAACCGCCCGAATATAAGAATCATTGGGTCCCGTTAAGGAGACGCTGGGCAGATCGCCTGGAAGAGTTATAACAGCGCTATGCATTGCCTAGATTCTAGCCCGGCGGCCAAGAAAGCGCTCTGCCGCCGATTAGATGAAGATGAGCGTGGAATACAGATTGCCCGGCCTCGGCTCCGGTATTGAAAACAGATCGATAACCTGCCAGTTTGCGAGTATCGGCAATTTCACGGGCAGCTTTAAATAGTGCGGCTAAAACTTCAGGTTCTGCATCTGCCAACAATGAGGCATTTTCGTAATGTGATTTAGGAATAATTAAAATATGTGTCGGCGCTTGAGGATTTATATCTTCGAATGCGAAGACTAAATCGTTGGAGTAAATCTCCTTTGCAGGGATTTCACCGTTCAATATTTTGCAGAATAGACAATCCATGGGAGATATTTACCAGATTCCAAAGGCGCTTTGGATAGCCGCCAACGCCGCAACGCCAGCATGAGCGGAACGAAATACTGGCTTACCAAGCCTGGTGGATCGGGCACCAGAATTTACAAAACTGGCAAGTTCGTCTTCTGAAATTCCTCCCTCTGGACCGACAATCAGGAGAATTTCCTTAGGTGGCAAGTTAGTTGCGATCTCTGAAAATGCTTCCGCTCCATTTTCGTGAAGAACAATGGCTAATTCACTATCTTCAATTCTGCGTTTTACCTGTGCTGTTGAATGTAAATCTAGAATTTCTGGAATCCAAGTTCGCCGAGATTGTTTTGTTGCCTCCCTCGCCCAGGAACGCCATTTACCTTGTGCATCTTTATCGTCTTTCCATTGTCCAATCGAACGCGCTGCTTGCCAAGGAATAATTATTTCTGCGCCACCTTCGGTAAGTAATTCGATAGTTTCGCGAGCGCGGTCTCCCTTTGTTAATGCTTGAATTACTGTCAATATAACTTTAGCTCTTGGTTCATCACGGACCTCAAGAATTCGACAACCAATATTTCTTTTATTTATATCGAGTACTTCAACTTCCGCGATACGTCCTGCACCATTAGTTACCTTAATCTTCTCGCCAACTCTAATTCTGGCTGCTGATCCAACATGGTGCGCCTCATCGCCTTCAATGGCTAAATCACCGCGGTCTGGGATATTTTCAACAATAAATAATGGAAGCATTTAACTCCTGAAAGCATCTCTAAACTTCGAGAACAGACCGTCCTCGCTATTCTTGCGTAACGAACCAGCTCTCGTTTCTTCACCACGCATTTTCGAAAATTCACGAAGTAGCTCTTCTTCCGGTTTCGATAACTTGGTTGGTATCTCAACATTTACGTGTACGAAAAGATCTCCACGTCCTCCGCCACGCAATCGGGTCATACCCTTACCTTTGATTGGGATGACATCATTACTTTGCGTTCCAGGTTTAATATTTAATTCAAGTTCGCCATCTAAAGTTTGGATATTTTCCTTGCACCCTAAAACCGCCTTTGTCATAGGGATATCTATTTGTAAATGGAGATTATCGCCTTCTCGTAAGAGAAATTCATGTTCTTTAATTTCGATTTCAACAAATAGGTCACCTGCTGGACCGCCACCAGGACCAACTTCGCCTTGACCACTTAGTTGAATTCGATTTCCAGAATCTACGCCAGCCGGAATCTTTATATCGATATCTCTTCTCGATCTAATTCTTCCGTCGCCAGCACATTCTCGACATGGATTACTTATCACCGTACCGAATCCTTGGCAGGTTGCACAAGGCCTGGAAGTCATAACTTGACCAATAAAAGATCTAGTTACTTGTTGGATTTCACCACGACCTTTACAAATCTCGCATGTCTTTGGAGAGCTTCCGGCTTCGCAACCATCACCACCACATTTTGTACAAATAATTGCTGTCTCTACGGCTATAGTTTTTGTGACTCCAAAACAAGCCTCGGCTAAATCAATCGAAACACGAATTAACGCATCTTGTCCTTGGCGCATCCGTGGACGAGGGCCTCTGGAATTTCCGCCGCCAAAGAAAGCATCCATGATGTCACTGAAACCACCAAAGCCACCACCGAAACCAAAATCACTACCACCGCGATCATAGGAATTTCTTTTTTCAGGATCGCTCAATACTTCGTATGCCGCAGTTATCTCTTTAAAACGATCCTGAACTTTAGGGTCAGGATTTACATCCGGATGCATTTCTCGCGCTAATTTGCGATAAGCGCGCTTAATCTCATCTTGCGATGCACTTCGATCAACTCCCAGAGTTTGATAGTGGTCGGCCATTATTTACCTTCCGTTAGGAAACGGCCCACATATCTTGCAACTGCTTGAACTGCCGACATTGAATTTGAATAATCCATTCTTGTTGGACCAATGACTCCTAATGCGCCAAGTCCTTCGTTGCCTCCATAACCAATGCTAACTAAGCTCGTAGATTTCAAATTCTTCTCTGATTGTTCCGCTCCGATTTTTACTCGCATTGATTCGCCAGCATCACTTAGTAGCTTTAAAAGAACTACTTGTTCTTCTAAGGCTTCTAAGACTCCATGAATTTCACCACCAACATCAGAACGTGCCAGATTCGCAGTTCCAGCAAGAACTACTTTCTCTTCGGGCTTTTCAATCGACATTTCAATTAAATTTGAGATAAGAAGCGCAACTGATGTTCTTTCACTACTTGAAAAACCACCTAATAACGAATCAAGTGCCACATCGGCCATCTGTTTACCTTGAACAAGTGAATTTAACTTAAACTTAAGCTCTGCTAGCGCCGCCTCAGATAACGGTGTAGTAATTTCTAATACTCTTTGTTCAACTCTGCCGGTATTTGTAATTAAAACCAACATTAAACGAGTCTGAGTTAATGCAAGAATTTCGATATGTCTGACTTTTGACTTGCTTAATGAAGGATATTGAACTACGGCCACTTGCTTTGTAACTTGAGCAAGAAGGCGAACAGTCCGCATGACCACATCATCTAGATCGTGAGCTCCCTCTAAAAAGGTTTCTATTGCTCGACGTTCTGGTGATGAAAGTGGTTTAACTTTTGCCAGCTTATCTACGAATAATCGATAGCCCTTATCGGTTGGTATCCGACCAGCACTCGTGTGTGGTTGTGTGATCAAACCTGCTTCTTCAAGTAGAACCATCTCATTTCGAATCGTTGCAGGAGAAATACCCAAGCTGTGCTTCTCAGATACCGCACGTGAACCTACTGGTTCTTGTGTTGCAACATATTCCTCGACAATTGCTCGAAGAATTTCTAATTGTCTTGATTCCATTAGCTCCTCATACTTCCAATATTTTCAAAGCTAAATTGTGGCAAGTCCAACCGTAGTAATAAGAAGTAGCAGCATGGCAGGGAAAGCTGTTTTTGCCTTGCCGGCTCGGAAATGAAAATAAATGGCTCCCGCCATAATTAACCAGATTGCGATAAAGCCATATATTTGTAAGTCGCGATTATCTAAAGCAAAACCAACTAAGACTGATATCGATGCCAAGGTTTCAAATATTCCAGTTAATCTTGCAAAACCATCAGAAACATTTACTTCTCTTGTGCCTGATAGCCCTGCGGCGCTGCCGCTCGCCTTAGAAAGTCCTGAGATAAGAAATACCACGGCTAGAAATAATGTAATGACAGTATTTGTAGTTTCCATAGGACGCGAAGTTACTACACCAGCATTTCTCGCACTATTCGATCTGCGATTAGCCGACCTTTAGGCGAGAGAACTAGGCGATTTGTGGCCCAGCCATCATTTTCCAGATGTTCAGAAGCTAAATAACTCTTCGCGACGGCGACTTGAGAATCGTTTAAATCAGAAAGCGGAATACCACTTCGCATTCTAATTTGTAACATCAAAGCCTCATCTCGACGATTCTCAAGAGTCAATTCTTCACTCGATAGCTCAGGAGATTTTCGGTTCATAAGTAATTCTTGGTATTTGGCTGGATGTTTAACATTCCACCAACGTCTATTTTTCAAAAACGAGTGCGCTCCAGGTCCAATCCCCCACCAATTAGAACCATTCCAATATGCGATGTTATGTCTACATTCTCCATTTGGTTTGGCCCAATTACTTAATTCGTACCAGGAAAATCCTTTCTGATTGGCAAAGCTATCAAAAAGCAAATATTTTTCAGCGGTTTCGTCATCAGGTGGAAGCTGCTTTTCACCTCGTTTAATCTGCGATGCAAGTTTTGTTCCCTGCTCCACAATTAGTGCATAGGCACTTACGTGATCTATTGGTAGATCTAGCGCAGTTCTATAGGACTCTTCCCAGTCGCTTAATGTTTCACCTGGAGCGCCGTAAATTAGATCAACGCTTAGATGTTCAAAACCAACTTCTTTAATCAATAACGCACTCTTCGTTACATTTTCTGGATTGTGGGTTCTATCAAGGGCCTCAAGCACTTTTGGAACCGCAGATTGCATACCAAGAGATATTCGATTAACTCCCGCCCGCTTAATTCCCTCCAAGAATTCTCGAGTCAGAGAGTCAGGGTTAGCCTCCAAGGTGATTTCCGCATCATTATCTAAATCGAAAGACGATTTGATCTTCGCTATTACTCGAGCTATCTCATTTGCCGGTAATAAGGAAGGCGTTCCTCCTCCAAAGAATATTGTTGGTACAACTTTCTGACCGGCTGTCTTTGCAGCCAATTCAATTTCTAAGAGTGCGGTATCAATATATTTTGCAGCAATTTCGGATACTTGAATTAAGGTCGCGCCAGCCGATAATTCGCTCGGCGTGTACGTGTTGAAATCACAATAACCACAACGTTTTGAGCAGTAAGGAATATGGATGTAAAACGAGAGCTCATTACTCTCGTTACTTCTTAACTTTTCCACCTTCGCCATCCGAATTTGTGGAAAGCGCGGCGATAAAGGCCTCCTGTGGAACTTCAACTCGACCGACCATCTTCATGCGCTTCTTTCCTTCTTTTTGTTTCTCAAGGAGTTTGCGCTTTCGTGTGATATCTCCGCCGTAACATTTTGCGAGAACATCTTTTCTAATTGCGCGAATATTTTCACGAGCAATAATCTTTGCTCCAATTGCAGCCTGAATTGGTACCTCGAATTGCTGCCTTGGAATAAGTTCTCGCAACTTTGAAGTCATCATCACGCCGTAGGGATATGCCTTTTCGCGGTGAACAATTGAACTAAATGCATCAACCGTATCGCCTTGTAGCAAGATATCGACTTTTACTAAATCGCCTTCGGCCTCACCGATCGGCTCGTAATCTAAGGATGCGTATCCCTTGGTCCGAGACTTAAGTTGGTCAAAGAAATCAAAGACTATTTCGGCAAGTGGCAACGTATACCTAATCTCTACACGATCTTCAGAGAGATAGTCCATGCCTCCCAAAACACCTCGTCTTGATTGGCAGAGTTCCATGATGGTTCCAATAAATTCTGAGGGCGCCAAAATCGTTGCTTTGACAATAGGTTCGAGGACTTTATCCACTTTGCCATCAGGATATTCACTTGGGTTTGTAACAATCTTTTCTTTTCCATCTTCCAAAAAGACGCGGTAGACAACGTTTGGCGCTGTTGAAATTAGCGAGAGATTGAACTCTCGTTCTAAGCGCTCTCTGACAATCTCCATGTGAAGTAAACCAAGGAATCCGCATCGGAAACCAAAACCCAGCGCTGCAGAGGTTTCTGGTTCGTAAACGAGCGCTGCATCATTTAGTTGTAATTTATCGAGCGCATCACGAAGCATTGGATAATCGTCACCATCAATTGGATATAAACCAGAAAAGACCATTGGCTTTGGATCTTTGTAACCTGTTAACGCTTGTTTAGTTGGATTGTGATAAGACGTAACGGTATCGCCGACTCTAGACAGGCGAACATCTTTTACGCCGGTAATCAAATAACCAACTTCACCAACGCCAAGTCCGGAACTAGAAACTGGTTCAGGAGAGATAACGCCAATATCTAGCAATTCATGTTTAACTCCAGTTGAAACCATTTGAATCTGTTCGCGAGGCGATAGCTTTCCATCAAAGACGCGAACATAAGTGACTACACCGCGATATGTGTCGTATACAGAGTCGAAAATTAGCGCTCTTGCCGGAGCATCAGGTGAACCTTTTGGCGCAGGTATCTGAGCAACTATCTGATCAAGTAGTTCTTCAACACCAGCGCCGGTTTTTCCCGACACTCGCAAGCAGTCAGAAGGCTGGCATCCAACTAACTTTGAAAGTTCAATTGCAAATTTCTCAGGTTGTGCAGCTGGAAGATCAATTTTATTTAGTACCGGAATGATTGTTAGATCGTTTTCCATGGCAAGATAAAGATTTGCCAAAGTTTGCGCTTCAATTCCTTGAGCGCAATCAACAAGAAGAATGGCTCCTTCGCATGCTGCCAGCGAGCGAGAAACTTCATAAGTGAAGTCAACATGGCCAGGGGTATCGATCATATTTAAAATGTAATCTTTACCATCAATTCCAGATTGCCAAGGAAGTCGAACAGCCTGACTTTTAATCGTGATACCGCGCTCACGTTCGATATCCATTCGATCTAAATATTGCTCACGCATATTTCGCGCTTCAACAACGCCAGTAATTCCTAGCATGCGGTCAGCTAAGGTGGATTTGCCATGATCAATATGAGCAATGATGCAGAAGTTGCGAATCTGCTCGGGGTTGGTCTTTGCCGGCTGTGGTGCTTTGGCTAGCGGTATAGCAGGCACCGTTGTATTAAAAAGTTCGGTTAGCGAGCGCCGGCTTTTTGCCCGGCCTTATGTGCTGCCTTAGCCATTGCAGACTTTTTATTCGCAGCTTGATTTGAATGGATAACACCTTTTGAAACGGCAATATCTAGTTCGCGAGATGCAGTCTGTAGTTCAGTTGCAATCGCCTTGCTGTCACCAGATGTAAGGGCATCGCGGAATCTGCGAATAGCGGTTTTGAACGCCGAACGGACAGACTTGTTACGAAGTCTTGCCTTCTCATTGGTCTTGATCCGCTTGATCTGAGACTTGATATTTGCCACGGTGCCTTCCTTCTTTCTAAGAGCGCGCAGGGTATCAGCCCACGCACTATTCCCTCAAACTGAGTTGTTATCGCCTGCCTGAACTCGTTGCGCGATCGCCAGAATCGATTTTTCAAGGGCAAATATTGGATCGGCGGCTGCACCCTTAACCCCAACATCGGCTAGCGCGATTTCATTGATAGCGAAGGAAATCATTCCGGGACGCCATTTATTTAGTTGTCTACGCGCTTTATCTATTTGCCAAGGTGCCATACCGAGTTGTCCAGCCAACTCAAAAGATTTCGAATTTCTTGGAGCATCTGAAACTTTTGCTAAAGCTCGAACTGAGCTGGCAATTGCAGAGATAATCATGACTGGATCGGTTCCAGTGTCGATTGCATTTCGAAAAGCAACGAGCGATGCAGTTGGATTACCGGAAATCACTGCATCGGCGACGTCAAAACCAGTTGCGGTAACTCGACCTTGATAATAATTCGCAACATCTTCCTCATCAATAATTGCTTTATTTACATCAGTATCGAAAGCAATTTGGCTGCAGACTGCAGCTAGTTCTCTTGTGTCATTTCCGGTGGCATCAACCAACGCCGAAACTGCATTTGCGGAGATCTTTCTCCCATTTCGGGCAAATTCTTCTTTTACAAAGTCGCTTTTTTCGCTTTCTTTCTTAAGCGGCTCACAGGCTATGTATTGCGCACCTAGCTTCTTTAACTTCTCGACCAGACTTTTACCTTTAACTCCTCCTTTGTGAAGAAATATCAGGTGCATGGACGAAGATTCATCAAGAGTTAAATTGTTCAACTGCGCGAGAATCTCCTCGCCCACCTCAGCGCTTACATCTTGAAGATTTCTCAAAATCACAATTCTTAACTCTGAAAATAAGGAGGGAGCGACAGCTTCGCCAAATCTACCCACTTCAATTTCTACGCCATCCAAATTTGTGCGTTCGTAATCTTTTCGCTCTGCAAGAGCCTGCTGCAAAGCTCGATCTGATAACGCATCTTCTGCGCCATGAATCAATATGAGAGGTGATAGCTTCACTGCCATGAGAATCGCCACCAATCCTTTCTCAATCTACGAAGCGAGAATACTGGTTGGCCAGCCTGCTCTTTTATAGTAATGGCAACTGGACCAGATTTATGGGTTCGATGAACATAACCTAGCTCCCCTAATCGAGTTATCAGCTCCGGATTTGGATGGCCATAATTGTTCTTTCCAACGCTCACTAAGAAAAGTTCGGCACTTTGAAAGAGCTCATCGACTTGATATCTAGATCCGTGATGCGGAACTTTTATTATCTCTAAATCTAAATCTGATATTTCCTTCAAAATCTCAGTTTGGGCCGCTGGTTCGATATCTCCAGTAACTAAAACCTGCATATTCCCTAAACTGACCAGAAGAACCAAGCTCCTGTTATTCTCCAGTGAACCATCTCCAGAAACGGATTCAAATTCTTCGTTCCCGCTTTTTGGCCAGATAACTTCAAGCTGTACATTGCCAATTTTTGCAAATGTTCCCGCTTTTACTGATCGGCTAGCAATCTTCAAATCCTTCGAAAATTCATGGTTAGTCCAAATCTCACCTATGTTTTCGATTCCAGATAAACCTTCGTAATGATCTGAATGTTCATGGGAGATTACAACTAATGGTAATTCCTTGATGCCAAACTGCTTTAAACACCTCTTCAACAGTTTTGGATCTGGCCCGGCGTCAAAAAGTATTGCCGAATCAGAAGCTACACGTATCAGCAAAGCATCACCCTGACCAACATCACATTGTCCAACCAGCCAATTTTTACCTGGAAAAAGAAAACCCTGCAGACTTCCAAAAATTACAAATAAGATAAAACCAATCAGGAGGCGCTTTTTTACTATTTGAGTTGTCAAATTCCGCTTAAGGTGAATTATCACCAAAACCAACAGCGCAACTAAATAGACAGGTCCGACACCTAAGGTTGGAAATTTCGTTTGAAGTGATGAGATGAAAACTATCCAATGACTACCTAGATTGGCGATGTTAAGTAGCATCAATGATAATTCCGGAAATATTGGAACAGTTAATGTGGCTAGAAAACTTAGTATGGTAATTACTGGAATAAGCGGTGCTACTGCGATATTCAAGATAATAATCCCCAGATTTAGCGATCCGGTGAGCAGCGCTAAATATGGCGAGCAAGCCAGAGTTGCGGCAATCGGAATTGAGATGAGTTCGCGGACGATCTTAGGAGCGCTGATTCGTTCGGCAATTGGCCCAGCAAGATAGATCAGTCCGGCTGTTGCTAATACACTCAAAATAAATCCAGCTTCGAATGCCAGATATGGATTTATAAGTAAGAGAATCGAAATAGCGACAGCAAGAGATTGCTCAGCGTCATTTTTGCGCCCCGTATATCGTGATAAGAAATATATACCTGACATAACAGCTGCCCGAAGTACGGATGGGCTTGGGCGAACTAAGAGGATAAAAAAGATTAGCGAAACTAGTGTTACGGGAATTCGAATTCTTCTATTAGGTATAAAGAATCCAAGAATTAGATAAACAAATGTTCCGACTATGGCAAAGTTGGCACCGCTTACAGCGGTCAGATGGGAAAGTCCGGCTGATCTCATCTGGTCAGTGAATTCTCGGCTTTGCAAAGATGTATCCCCGATAATGATTCCAGGTAGTAACGAAGCCGAGTCGCCTCCGATAGAAGCGGCTTGATTTCGCAAACCGACTCGTACGACCTCCAGAGCTTGAAGTAATCGAGGCGCCTTACCAAGAAATTCTGGATCGTCTTGAGCGATTAAATTTACCGAGATGCCTCGCTCGTTACTTGGAATTATCTTTCCGGTAACTCTTATCCGTTGCCCCGGATAAATGGGAACTTTTTCTCTATTAAATATTCGAATTGGAGCGCGGATTTTCAAAGTTGAGATTCCATCACTTACTTCATCGGCGCGCATCAGAAATGTCGCGCGGCTTGGAAGTTTGCGAGAGCCAATTACTTTTTCTGGGATTATTGCAGAATCAGTTCGTACCGTACCTAAGACTTGAACTTCTTTCCCTAAGAACTTGGTTATTGGACTATCAACCACGGAAAAGTTATGAATTAAATAGATTGAAGAGCCAACTATTGCCGCACAAACAATCGGAAGAAGTGTGGCCTTAAAATAATGACGCCAAAAAGTTAGAATTAAAATTGGTAGAAAAAATATGGCACTTTTTGCCGCCAGACCAATCCCAATCCATACCCCAATAGCGATAAGAACTAAAGGGATAACCTCTCCTTGATCTTCTCAAAAGTTTTTGCTCCGATGCCATCAACTTTTTGCAGATCAGCTATATCAACAAAGGGACCGTTTGATTCACGATACTTGACTATTCGCTTTGCAATCACTGGCCCAATTCCGTCTAATGAATCAAATTCTGCAACTGAAGCCCGATTTACATGTACTACTCCACTGAAAACCTTTTGCTTGGCTTTGCCTGTTCTTACTTTAACGGGACTCTCTTTACTCAAATAGATTTGTTCGCCATCAACTAGAACTCTGGCTAGGTTCACTTGAGATAGATCTATACCGACCTTGGCGCCACCGGCTGCTTTGATGGCATCAACAACTCGAGAACCTTGCACGACGGGATAAACCCCTGGACGTTTAACTTCGCCAGCAACGTGAACGAATAGCGTCTTCTTCGCGGTGCTATCAATTACCTTGAGTGGCGGAGCTTCGACTGCTTCACCTCGTGAAGCAAAGAGTAGAAATAGTGCAAACCCGATACCGGCTAGAGCGGGCAATAGTAGGGCTCGTCGTTGTTCTGGCGAGAAATTTTGAAAACTATCTTTAAGTTTTTCCATTCCCCAATATGACCAGTTGAGCAAGGAATAAGCGCTGTACGGGACTTATATTGTGAATTTAAAGAACAATATTCACAAACTTGGGCGCCTTAGTAATCACTTTCTTTGGCGCAGCTCCAGCTAGCTCGGATGAAACGGCCGCATCACTAAACGCTAAAGCTTCCAAATCCTTATCTGAGATATTTGGTGAAACTTCCAAACGTGTTTTTATCTTTCCATTAATTTGAAAGATTGCAGTTACCGCATCCTCTTCCAGCAATGAATCGTCGATTTTTGGCCATCCTGCAAGGGCAACGGATGGTTTGTGGCCAAGCCGCTCCCACATTTCTTCTGCGGTATACGGAGCTATTAATGAAAGTGATATCGCAACGGCTTCGACGGCTTCACGTACCGCAGGATCGGCTCCACCGGCACCAGTATCGATTGATTTTCTCGTTGCATTTACCAACTCCATGATGCGAGCCACTGCAACATTAAATCTAAAGGATTCGACGGCAAAACTAATGTCATGCATCGCTTTATGTGTAACTTTACGAAGCGAAGTATCTCCTGTTGAAAAATCGACACCAGGCTTACTGGTTACATCGCCAGATAGACGCCAAGCTCGGTTTAAGAACTTAACTGATCCTGATGGAGAAACATCTGACCAATCGACATCGTCTTCTGGAGGTCCGGCAAAAACCATCGATAAGCGAATCGCATCAACTCCGTGTCGCTCTAATTCATCTGAGAGCTTTACCAAATTACCGCGGCTCTTACTCATGGCAGAACCATCCATCAGTACCATGCCTTGATTTAACAATCTCGTAAATGGTTCAGTGAAGTCAACTAATCCCATATCAAAGAGCGCCTTTGTAAAGAAGCGAGAATATAGAAGATGCAAGATGGCGTGAGTTACTCCGCCAACATACTGATCGACAGGCAACCATGTTTTCACTGAATCTTTATCAAAAGCGACATCATCTCTATTTACACTTGTGTAACGAAGGAAATACCAAGATGAATCGACGAAAGTATCCATAGTGTCGGTGTCACGTTGTGCGGCCTCACCACATTTTGGACACTTAACATTTA
>JBJSWS010000259.1:0-2665 GCA_046085985.1 Actinomycetales bacterium | reverse complement strand
GATCTACTTACTTTCATTTTTAGCTCCAGTCCGCTGGGGTACCAGGCCTGATAATTCTACGACTATTGCAGTTGCGATAAAAGTTGGCGAATTGGGCCGTGGCCTGCAAGTTCACCATCAGGTTCAATCTCAAACCAAGGTTCTAAAACAAAGCGTCGCTCATGGGCTCTTGGATGTGGCAAAGTCAAAACTTGGCTCTCCATAAATAATCCGCCATATTCGATGATGTCGATATCTATCGTGCGAGCTGCATTTGGAAAACTGCGATGGCGTCCCATGGAATTTTCGATATTCAATAACGCAACCATTAGATCCAGCGGTTTTAACTCTGATTGACCGATTAGTACGGCATTTATGTAATTCGGTTGGTTATCTGGAACTCCGACTGGGGTAGTTTCATATAAAGAAGAGACTGCGGTAATTTCTATTAAATCTCTTATCTCATCAATCGCAATTGAGATTTGCTTGCGTGGATCGCCCAGATTCGCACCCAGGGCAATTACTGCTTTCATCGCTCAAACTTTAAAGTAACAGCAACATCGCCAAAGGGAACTGATACCGGTGCGCCAGGTTTATGCACGGTAACTTCAACCTCTTTGACTGCCTTAAATTTATTGAGAATCGCATCGCCAATTCGTTCGGCTAGAGTTTCGATTAGATTTACTGACGGTCCCTGAATTGTTTCGTGAATTAGCACTGAAACTTCATCGTAATTTACGCTCTTAGTTAAATCATCGCTATGTGCAGCTTCCCTTAAATCTACTTTTAACGTTGCATCAACCACAAAATCTTGACCATCAATTTTTTCATGTTCGAAGACGCCATGTTTGCCATGGGCCTTAATCCCCGTGATTGTTATCTTGTCGCTCACGAAAATGAGTTTATCTTTTGCGAAGCGATTCGACTATCGCAATTGCGTCACGATGTGGTTTGACCGAATGGGTACGAACTCCCCAGACTCCCTGTCTTGCCATGGCGGCAGTAAGTGCAATTGATGAAGCTTCTCTCTCATCCGGAGTTAAGTCTGCTCCCAGAAATCGCTTTCTTGATCCGCCAACCAGAACTGGATAGCCAAGCAAAGATATGCGATCAATGTTTTTTAAAAGCTCCCAATTATGTTCTGCAGTTTTTGAAAAGCCAATTCCTGGATCAATAATTATCTGCTCTGGATTTACTCCAGAATCCAGCGCTGAATTAATTCGCTCTTCCAATTCTTCGCGAACTTCTTTAACAACATCATGATAAGTTGCGTGCTCTTGCATAGTTTTCGAGTGACTTCGCCAATGCATGATTCTGTACTGGACCTCTGGATTGGCTCCAATTAATTGATACATTTTTTCATCAGCAATCCCACCGCTTACATTATTTACATAGTGCGCACCAATTTTGATGGCTCGCTTCGCAACGTCAGCACGGGTCGTATCGATAGATATAGGCGTACCAAGTTTTGCGATATTTTCTATAACTGGAATTACTCGCTCCAATTCTTCTGCTTGCGAAACCCGTTCTGCTCCTGGCTTAGTAGATTCACCACCAATATCGATGATGTCAACGCCTTCTGCAATCATCGCTACTGCTCTGGCAATGGCATCTTCTTTTGAAAAATGTTGACCACCATCGGCAAACGAATCTGGGGTTACATTGAGAATCCCCATAACTAAAGTCCGCATAATTAATTTGTGGTAATTAACGACATTGCTTCAGCACGAGTAGCTGGATCTCGCAACATTCCGCGGACTGCGCTAGTGACGGTACGCGCTTCTGGTTTCTTCACGCCACGCATCGACATACATAAATGAACACAATCGACAATCACAATTACACCACCGGGTTGTAGCGCTTCAACCAGCGCATCTGCGATTTGGGTAGTCAGACGTTCTTGAACTTGTGGTCGTTTTGCAAATAGATCTACCAGGCGAGCTAACTTTGAAATTCCAGTAATTCGTCCGCTTTCCCCTGGAATGTATCCAATATGAGCTTTGCCATGAAAGGGCGTTAGGTGATGTTCGCAATGAGAGAAAACTTCAATATCTTTGACGATTACCAACTCTTTATGGCCAAGATCAAATGTGGTTGTAAACAAATCTTTTGGATCTTGAAAAAGACCTTGGAAGTTTTCTTTTAGCGCTCTGGCAACTCTCTTTGGAGTTTCCTTAAGACCGTCGCGTTCTGGATCTTCACCAATTGCAAGAAGCAGCTCATGAATCGCGCGCTCGGCACGTTCTTCGTCGAACTTCTTACTCATTAAGTATTTTTCTTGCGACGCTTCGGTTGTGCTGTAACTTCTGGCTCTTTTACTTTAACTGGAACCGGTGGAATTCGAGATGGTTCGCGCAGCGATGATCCGGTCCAGGCAGGACGTTTTGGTCGTGAAGCTACTCGCTTAAAAATTACTTCGATCTCTTCTTTATGAAGCGTTTCTTTCTCAAGCAACTCTTCAACTAAAGCATCGAGGATTGAGCGGTTCTCAATCAGAATTTCATATGCTTCTTGATGTGCGGTCTCAATTAGGACACGAATCTCTTGATCTACTTGGCTGGCAATCGCCTCTGAGTAATCGCGTTGATGTCCATAATCTCGACCTAAGAATGGTGCTGCATCACTTGTGCCAAGTTTGATTGCGCCAAGTTTTTCGGTCATTCCATATTGAGTAACCATTGCGCGT
>JBJSWS010000258.1:0-15754 GCA_046085985.1 Actinomycetales bacterium | reverse complement strand
CCATCTCCAGAATCATTCTCTGGCTTCATCTGCCAGAAGAACGTTATTACACCACTTACTAGAGCAATTAAGCCTGGCCAGATACCTAAACCCAAGAGATCGAAATTAAATATCTTCACAGTTGCGACATAAGACGGACCGCCTATAACTCCTAATAGGGCAGCACGTTGTATCTGGGTCAATGTTGGGAGTTCCTTATTATCGCCCTCATATTCTTCTAACGCATCTAGATTTTCGAGTTCATCTAGATAAGTTGTCGGTGTAGATTGATCGAGCGATAGATTTGAAACAATTGAGTCAAATTCATCATCGATTAATTCAGATTCATCAAATCTCGATACATTTCCAGATAAAACTTCTCTGATGAAAGTTACACTTTCTTCTACCAATAGTGGTAAGTCATAATCTAGGGCTACATTGTGGAATGAGCGTTCAAAAATGACTTCGCGAATATCCACAGAAGAAACGTGATCGATAACCATCTCGGAATATTTTGGATTTACTACATGGTCATTAATTGAATAACCAATCATAAGTGGCAGATCTATTAGATGCAGGTCCCGTTGCACTATTCGCCACAGTTTTTGTAAGGAGTGCAATGCATGCAGCGGCGTACGACCATAACTATGACGAGGTGGATTAGGGGCAGCAACATCAATTCCGCGACCCTTTACTGATGGCAGAAAATACTTAAGGAAGGGAATAAGGCGCATGATTATTCTGTCATCGCCAACCGAAGGATTAACAAGTAACAAACCTTCAATTTCACCTCTGTAAATATTTGCTAATCGTAAGGAGAGCGCCCCACCCATAGAGAAACCGGCAACAAAAACTCGTTGATAACGAGATTTCAATTTCTTGAAATTGATTTCAACTTCCGCAAACCACTCTTCCCATGTAGTTTGATTCATCTCGTTCCAATTAGTTCCATGGCCAGGAAGGCGAGGAACTAATACAGTGAATCCAGATTCATTTAACGCTTCTGCCCAAGGCCTTACAGATGCTGGAGATCCAGAGAAGCCATGAATTAGTAGCACCGCAATTTGGCCGCCGGTTAACTCAAATGGCTCAGAATTTGGGATGCTCACACGCTCGATTTTGTAACAGGTTTCATCTCGTGGCATCGAGCCTCTAAATTGACCCCATGGCAATTCGCAAAAGATCCTCGCTGGCGAAGGGTGACAAAGTTGCATATGGATTGCTTAAATCCTTCTTAACTCCGGTTCTTACTCTGCTCTTTCGTCCCAAAGTAAAGGGACTTCGAAATGTGCCATCGCAAGGTCCAGTGATTATCGCCTCAAACCATCTCTCATTTAGCGACTCAATCTTTATGCCATTGGTGGTGCCAAGAAAAGTTACCTTCCTTGCCAAGAGCGAATACTTCACATCTCCTGGACCAAAAGGTTTATTGAAGAAATTAACATTTATAGCTTTAGGACAAGTGCCGGTCGATCGCGCCGGTGGTTCTAGAAGTGAAGCGGCTTTACTAACTGGCTTATCCGTCTTGGCACAAGGTGAATGTCTTGGAATTTATCCAGAAGGTACTCGATCTCCAGATGGTCGCTTGTATCGAGGAAGAACCGGAATCGCAAGACTGGCTTTTGAATCAGGCGCCCCAGTTATTCCAGTTGCGATGTTTAACACTGCAGAGATTCAGCCAACCGGAAAAGTAATCCCCAAGATATTGCGAGTAAAGATGATTTTTGGGGAACCGATGTATTTCGGGGGACCCGAGAAATCAAATAATCCAGAAGAGTTACGTAAGGCGACCGATCAGATAATGAAAAAATTACAGGAGATGTCAGGTCAAGAATATGTAGATATATATGCCTCGCAAGCTAAAGACGCCATTGAAGAAGAGCGTAGAAGAAAAGAGTAGTTCTACTCGGCTCCGAAAATTTCTCTTCGCTCTGCGATGAACTTGCAACTCTCACAGGCAGAATCTCGTACCGGCGTTGGTCCGGAGACCATAGAGATAAAGTCCGTAAGGCGAGTTTGCAATGCCTCTGGATTCCGCTTTATCGGAAACCATGAACTATTGAGCTCTAGATTAAATCCAGCATAAGGGTCGCCAACTGGTTTCTTTGGCGACCAGACAAGTAGACCAAGGACTGAAACTTTTTTAGGTTGATCACTAACTGGATTCTCAAGTGCATAGGCATATGCCTCCAGCTGTGGCGAATAGAAATCACTTTTATCATTATCTTTTCCTTGGAACTTACAATCAATAACGCCATAAGTACCATCTTCAAATTCCATAAGTAAGTCATACTTGCCACGAATTGCAAAAGGCGATGGTTTTCCGTTGAAGGGGATAGGTATTGATTTCACCCATCCGCCTTTACCGATAACGCGCCCCTCTGGAATATCTGGATGAAGTTGCGAGGAGATAGCGCTGGCAAAATGGCCTTCTTGTAGTGCGGATAGTTCGCCAACTAGTGGAAAAAATGAAGGAGCTTTTAGGCCATGGTTGTAGTAGAGCCAGAGGCATCTATGGCAGTTATCCCAAGAAAAAGTTAAATCGCTAGGGCTGATAAATTCGCGGGCTTTACTCATATGGCGATTCTGCCGCGAGGGACTGACAAATCTGCGTTACGCCGCGGAGATTAGAGTAAAGACTCCCAGCAATACGATAACTACTCCACCTAATTGGCGCAGGCGTATCAATCGAACCGGCGAATTTGCCATCCAGACGCGGGCGGTACCGGCCAAGATTCCCCAGATTCCATCACCGATAAAGGCGAGCAGTGCAAAGGTGGCTCCCATAATCAAAAGTTGAACTGTTAAGTTGGCATCATTCTTATCTAGAAACTGCGGCAAGATCGCGGCAAAAAATACGAGTCCTTTTGGATTAAGTGCGCCCACCCAGAATCCATCTCTAATCGATTTCAACGTCTTTGGCTTGATATCACCTTGATTAACCATATCTTCGGCATGAACCTTTGAATGTCGTAGCGCATCTATTCCAAGGTAAATCAAATACAAGCCGCCGAGGATTTGAACTGAGATAAATGCCAGCTCACTTCGTTCCAGAATGGGACCTAAGCCAAATGCAATAAGAATCGAAAGTGAGAACATTCCAAGAGCATTTCCAGCAACAGTTGCAATCGCAGTAGCTCGGCCCCAAGCAATTGCACGTGCAATCGCAAAAAGAACACTTGGCCCAGGTGCCAAAATGATTAAGACAGCAGCCACTAAATACTCCGGATATCGGGCGGGTATTGGAAATTGCATATCAGGACTCTAGCAATCGAATTTCATTAATAAAAAAAAAGAAACCCGACCAACTGACCGGGTTTCTTTCTAATCAGTATTAAGCCGCGCTAGTACCGCGGGACTTTGATAGTGCATGGAATACGCGATAGCCAACAACAGCTACGACTGTCGCATTGATGATTCCATTGAATGTGAAGTCGCCAGAAGTCCAAGAAATATCGGCAATACCGATAATCAAGGCGGTAGCAACTACAACTAGATTTGTGGTGTCAGCGAAATTAACTCGTGACTCAATCCAAATCTTTGCACCAAGAATTCCGATCATTCCAAATAGTGCTACCTGGACACCGCCAAGTACGCCGCCTGGAATAGCGCTCAAGAGCGCACCGAATTTAGGAGAGATTGAAAGAACAATTGCTCCGATCGCAGCGATCCAATAAGCAGCAGTGGAGTAAACGCGAGTTGCCGCCATAACTCCAATATTTTCCGCATAAGTTGTTGTGCCCGAGCCACCACCTGCACCTGCAAGTGTTGTAGCTACGCCATCAGCAAATAGCGCGTTGCCCATCTGATCATCTAGATTCTTGCCGGTCATTGTTGAAACTGCCTTAACGTGTCCGACATTTTCTGCGATGAGAACTAGAACTACTGGCAAGAAGAGAATGATTGCACTCATCTTGAATTCAGGAGTTGTAAATGTTGGTGTAGCAAACCACTTGGCTGCTTTGATGCCATCGGTATTTACATCACCCATTAGGAAAGCGACTACATAACCAACGAGCAATCCCATAAATATTGAGATGCGACCCAAGAAGCCACGTGAGAAAGCTGCGAAGAATGCAATTGCAAGGAGTGTGATTGTTCCAAGAACTGGTCCACCAGCAAGGCTGCCCTTAGCTGCGCCAGCAAGATTTAGACCAATCACCATAACGATGGTTCCAGTTACAACTGGTGGCAACATCCAATCAATCCAGCCAGTGCCAACCATTTTGGCAACGAGTCCAACAAGTGCGAGAAGAACACCGGTTGCTACAACGCCACCGAGCGCTACTGCCATGCTGTCGCTCTTTACTGATGCGGCGATTGGCGCCAAGAATGCAAAGGAAGAACCCAGATAGCTAGGAAGTTTGTTCTGAGTAAGAATTAGGAAGAGCATGGTTCCAACGCCAGAAAAGAAGAGTGTGGTCGTTGGTGGAAGCCCGGTAAGAATAGGCACGAGGAAGGTTGCACCGAACATCGCTGCAATGTGCTGTAGACCGACACCGATGGTGCGTGGCCAACTTAGTCGTTCATCTGTGGAAACGACCTCACCAGGCGCAATGCTGGTTCCGGTTCCGTGGAGTTTCCATGAGAAGAGACTCATGTGAATGATCCTCATTTCTAGCCGCCCTACTTGCAATAGGGATAGAAATCGGGCGTGCTAAAGAAAGAGGGTATGGCTCTAACGCCCTTACCTGCGGGTAGGCGCGCCCAAAACTGAGAAATAGGTAACGAAATCACCCAGTTCAGGCTTGATTAAGGCAGGAGGTCTGCTCTAGATTCCGCCTCGATATATCGAATAGATATAACTCATCGATGCAGGGAGGTGGGCCATGGCCAGATCGCGATCTGAGTCCTTGGAGTTCGCGCTCCTTGGCCTACTAACAAAAGATCCGCTCCATGGCTACGAACTTCGCAAACGTCTACGATCAATTTTCGGCCCGTTCCGCGCCCTTTCTTTCTCAGTCATTTATCCGCAATTACGAAGAATGACCGACGCAGGTTTAATCAAGCAGGCGGAAGTTCCAAAGGGTGGCAAGTCGAAGCGAACAAGATTGGTTTATTCGATTACTAAAAGTGGTCTCGAAAGATTCGATAAATTAACAGAGAGCGTTAATCCCAGCGCATGGGAAGATGACAACTTTGAAGTGCATGTTGCCTTTTTTAGCCCTACTTCAAAGAAGAACCGATTAAGAATTCTTGAAGGACGGTTACGTCGACTTCAAGAGCGAGCCGACATACTCCGAGCTGATTTAGATCGCTCTGCAGTTGGTCTCGATAAGTACCTAGTCGAGTGGCGCCGCCATTCACTGGAGACAGCGGAGCGAGAGATCGCTTGGCTCGAAGAGATGATAAATACGGAAAGGAAGTCCTAGTGACTACTAAAGAAATCCGCGTAGCGATTGTCGGCGTCGGCAATTGTTCCAATTCGCTCATTCAGGGCGTCGAGTACTACAAGAATGCTCCAGAGAATGAAGAAATCCCTGGACTGATGAATGTGGTCGTCGGCGGATACCACGTACGTGACGTCAAATTCGTAGCTGCATTTGATGTTGATGATAAGAAAGTTGGCAAGGACATGGTCGATGCCATGTGGGCCAGCGAGAACAACACTATTAAGTTCTGTGAAGTTCCAAAGAGTGGCGTGATGGTGCAACGTGGCCCAACATATGATGGTCTAGGACGTTATTACAGAGAGACAATTATTGAATCAAAGGCAGCGCCAGTCGATGTCGTTGCTGCTCTAAAAGAAGCCAAAGTCGATGTTGTAGTTTGTTATCTACCAGTTGGCTCCGAAGAAGCTACTAAGTTCTATGCACAATGTGCCATTGATGCTGGATGTGCTTTCGTAAACGCACTTCCAGTCTTCATTGCATCAACTCCAGAATGGGCTGACAAGTTCGCCAAAGCTGGTCTGCCAATTGTGGGTGATGACATCAAATCCCAAGTTGGAGCAACAATCACTCACAGAATCTTGGCAAAGCTATTCCAAGATCGTGGCGTAAAAGTTGATCGCACCTACCAGCTCAATGTTGGTGGAAATATGGACTTCAAGAACATGCTCGAACGTGATCGATTAGAGTCAAAGAAGATTTCAAAAACTCAATCAGTAACTTCGCAGCTTGACTATGACCTTGGTGATGGAAATGTCCACATCGGTCCATCAGATTATGTGAAGTGGCTTGATGATAGAAAGTGGGCCTTTGTTCGTCTTGAGGGTCGAGCTTTCGGCGACGTACCGCTAAATATTGAATACAAGTTAGAGGTCTGGGATTCACCAAATTCAGCTGGCGTAATTATCGATGCAGTTCGTTGCGCAAAACTTGCCTTAGATCGCAAGATTGGCGGCGCACTGCTCTCACCTTCAAGTTACTTTATGAAGTCACCGCCAGAGCAATACAGCGACGAAGAAGCGCTAACTAGAACTAAAGAATTTATTTCCGCTAAACGCGAGCGATAAGTTCTAATTAAAAACCCCCTTGGCGCTAGCCAAGGGGGTTTTCTATCCCTCACGGAGAGTAGAGGGTTTAGACCGTCACACTGTCTGGGGTGCGACGGAGATGCCTGAAGCCGAGGATGGAGAGAATTAACATCAATACTCCACCTGCTAATGCAGCCCACATCGCATACATTGCAATCTGACCGATCTGCCAGAAAGCAAATGAATATCCGAGAAGACCTTTTAATGTTTCACCCATAAATAGCGATTGACGTTGACCCATAAGACCAGCAGCTTTTGCCGCTAACTCTGCGTCAGCTGGATTTGCTTTTGATTGCGCGCTAGCAGCTAACGCTTCGCCACTTACTTCGCTATAGGTCTTTCCACCTGCAATGCCCTTTACGTGGGCGCCGATGTAGTGATCTGCATATGCCTTAGCTTGTTTTCCTGTTGTAAGTTGCATTCCAGCAAATGGTTCAATTGCAGAGCGATCTTCATCGCCGAGCGCCTTGAAACTCTCCGAATCTGCTGCAGGGAATGAAATCTTCTGGGCGGCCAATTGGCTTGTTACTTCATCATTTGCGAAGTTGTAACCCCAATTAAGCAAACCCGCCACGATAAATAAAAATACCGAGAGACCGAGTCCAATTAAACTTACGATTCGGTCGATAGTTCTGCGTTTCATAACTTCTCTCCTAAGTCTTCTAGTAAGTGTTTCTCACTTAAGAACCCCGACTAGGTTCCTATGACATAGGAAACTCCTGATGAAACACAAAATCCTCACAAAAGTGAGTGGTAGCACCTCACAGTAAAGCTTGAGAGCCAGCACTTAGATTTGAATCACAGGTAAAAAAATTAATCGATATGGCGAGAACAGAAGCTCTGCCCATCAGGTCCAACTTCAAGATGTCGACAAGCAACTCCCAGTTTTTCAAATGCATGATCACCAAAATGGGAACGATATGCAAGCGCGATCAAAACTCTGATATTGATATCGGGACCAGATTTAACGCCAAGCGCCTTGGCCATCCTAGAAACCGTATTTTCCACGACCTTTTCAGTATGGGCAGTTTCTTTGGCAATCGCGGCATTTGATAAGCCATCGCAAAGGAGTCCAGCAACTAAATGTTCAAAGGGTGTCAACTCTCGCGTCAAGATGGTTAGGCGATCCATAGGCCCTCCGTTGCTCACTAAATTCACGGAACACGAATGACTTTCCACTCTCGCCGATAGGATGCGCGGGTGGATTTAATCCTTCGCGAAACCGATGGCCCAATACTAACCCTTACTTTCAATCGCCCCGAGAAACAGAACGCGCTGACGCGGGAGATGTATCAAGCGTTAGCTGATGCCATTAACGATGCAAACGGCGATTTTGGGATTCGGGCAATAATTCTGAGCACTTCATCAACCCACTTCACGGCCGGCAACGATCTCTTCGATTTCCTAAATGAACCGCCGCTGGAGCCCGGATCTCCAGTTATGAACTTCCTTGAGGCAATCCACAACTTTGCAAAACCGGTTTTAGCCGCTGTAAGAGGAAATGCAATTGGAATTGGTACCACGATGTTGCTGCATTGCGACATAGTTGTCGCAGATTCCAGCGCTAACTTTGTTATGCCATTTGTTAATTTAGGTCTGGTTCCAGAAGCTGGAGCGTCGTTATTATTCCCGCGACTTGTTGGGCATCAAGCTGCAAGTAAAGTTTTTCTTACTGGTGAGGGATTTGATGCAAAGATCGCAAAGGAATTTGGATTGATCGCTGAAATTTCCGAGACTCCGCTTGAAAGAGTTAGGGAATATGCGAAGAAGATTGCTGCCCAGCCGCCAAATGCGATTATTCAAACCAAGGCCCTGCTGAAAAGTGAATTACATGAAAAAGTGGCTGCCGTTATGAGGGCGGAGGGCGAGCTCTTCCAGATGGCCCTGCAATCAGATGAGGCGCGAGAAGCCTTCATGAATTTTCTAGCGAAACGGGGTAAATAAGATGTCATTAAAAGACAAGCGAATCTTTATTACGGGCGGTTCACGGGGAATCGGATTGGCAATCGCCGTAAAAGCTGCGCAAGATGGTGCCAAAATTGCAATTGCAGCAAAAACTTCAGATCCACACCCAAAACTTCCAGGGACAATCTTCACTGCAGCAGAAGAGATCAATAAAGCTGGGGGAGAAGCCCTGCCAATTCAATGCGATATCCGTGACGAAGAACAGATTGCTGCTGCAATAGATCAAACCGTTTCCAAGTTTGGCGGTCTTGACATTCTTATAAATAATGCCAGCGCCATTAATTTAACTCCAACCTTGGCAACACCGGCGAAGAGATTTGATCTGATGTTTGATGTAAACGTAAGAGGAACATTTCTTACATCGCAAGCTGCAATTCCACATTTGAAGGATTCTGCGAAAGCTGGCAGAAATCCACACATACTTACCCTTTCGCCACCTCTTTCAATGAAAGCAAAGTGGTTTAAGAATCACGTGGCCTACACAATGGCCAAATATGGAATGAGCATGTGCGTGCTAGGAATGTCGGAAGAGTTTCGACGAGACGAAATTGCGGTTAATGCTCTCTGGCCTAGAACTGCAATTGATACAGCAGCGCTCCAAATGATTCCTGGAATAGATACTGCGGCTTGTAGAAAGCCGGAGATTTTGGCGGATGCTGCACACGAAATCTTGAATAAGCCGAGCAAAGAATGCACTGGCAATTTCTTTGTAGATGATGAAGTTTTGGCTTCTATCGGAGTTACCGATTTAGATAAATATTCAGTCGTTCCGGGTACTAAGGATTTCCTTCTAGATTTCTTCTTGGATTAATCCTTCAGGTGAAGTTCTGAATGTTGGTGTTCAGTCTCCTGGACGCCAGATGGGTATCTAGCTTCAAATTTTCCGAGTTTCCAAATGGCCACTGAAACGATCCAGGCTAGAACGAAGCTAACAACGATAAAAAAGCCGATTCCACCAAGATCAATAGCGGCAATTCTGTCGAAAACTGGAAGATTTTCAATATTAGTTTTTGCCGCTAAAACGTTGATCAATTGAATTGTTCCAATTACCAAAGCAACAAAAATAGAGATTGAAGTTGTTGTTAAGTTGTAATAGATCTTACGAAGCGGTGATGTGAAAGCCCAGCCATATGCCTTTGTCATGAATATGCCATCTAAGGCATCCATTAATGACATTCCTGCCGCAAAAATAAACGGCAAAGCGATAATGGCAAGTGGCGGCAAAACTCCACCCACAGTTCCAATAGCAGCGGTAGCAGATAAACCCAGAATTGCGACTTCTGTAGCAGTATCAAAACCGAGACCAAAAAGTACTCCTACCGGATAAATTTGCCGCGAGTTATCAAAGCCTTTTTTAAATTTCCCGCGGAAGATTCTCCGCATTAATCCTCGATCATTTAAAAGATCTTCAAGATGGTCATGTGAAAATCTTCCAGTCTTTGCTTTGCGCCAAACTTGGACTATACCAATCAAAATAACTAAATTTAGAATGCCAATCAAATATAGGAAGAATCCTGAAACCGAAGTTCCGATTAGGCCACCCGTATCAGCAAAACTTTCTTGAAAGGAAACTGCTTTTTGTGCAGCGAATGCCACTCCGACAGAAAGCGCCAAGACAATTGTGGAATGACCTAATGAGAAGAAAAGTCCAACGGCAAGTGGATTTCTTTTCTTGGCCAACATCAATCGGGTTGTGTCATCGATAGCTGCGATGTGGTCGGCATCAAAGGCATGGCGCAACCCAAATGAGTATGCCAACGCGCCAGCTCCTGCGTAAACCAGCACTCCCTTTGAATCCGTTAGCGCGTGGTACTCCGGATTTGAGTTGTAATAGAAAAAGAGGCCCCAGCCGATCACGTGGAGGAGAATTACGGTTGTAATAATTCCAATTAGGGTTGGAATCTCGCTCCGCTCAAAACGTAAGTGCTGCCGTAAAGATCGTTTCTCCAAGGTGGCCATGGGGATATCTTATTGCGAATCATTTGCATCTGCAAAGATTTAGCAAAAATGTGAGCCAATTTGAGCCTAGATTTGAGAGGTGAGTGAGCAAGGGATACGGGTGCGGACTTGGAGCGCTCTTTGGACCGTCTACCTGGTTTGGGGCTCCACTTATTTTGCGATTGCTAAAACTGTAGAAACGATGCCGCCCTTACTATCGATGGGCGTTCGATTTATTGCTGCCGCTATCTTGCTGGCAGCTTATATAGCGATTCGAAAAGGTTTCGCAGAGTTCAAAATACCTAAGAAGGAAATTCTTTCGGCAGGTTTTCTTGGGATATTAACTCTCGCTGCTGGAATCGGAACTGTTGCGATTGCTGAAGAACATATACCTACAGGGGTTGCATCACTGATAATCGCTGCGCTTCCACTCTGGATTGCGCTCTTTAGAACTATTGCTCGCGAGCGAATTTCAAAATTCACATGGCTCGGTACGATTGTAGGGTTTGTTGGAGTTGTGGTTTTACTACAACCGGGAAGTATCGAGCCGATCAAAGATGCTTCATCTGCCGAAGTTACCTTTTATATGTTTCTAATTTTGATTGGGAATATCTCTTTCGCTTTAGGGACATATATCTCTCCACGATTTTCTCTGCCACGTAATCTACTTTTATTTACCACGATAGAGATGGCTGGCGCCGGAATTTTTATGCTTCTTGCAGCGCTACTTAGAGGGGAAGACTTCACAAGTCTTGATCAGGCATCAATCTCCTCATGGTTCTGGTTTGGATATTTGGTCATAGTGGGATCGATTTTCGCTTATACGGCTTATCTATGGCTGGTAGTCAATGCTCCGGTATCGCTAATAGCAACTTATGCGTATGTGAATCCCGTGATTGCAATTCTCTTAGGTATTTTCTTTTTAGATGAAGTGATTACAAAAAACTATGCATTTGGTGGGTTTATCATTCTTTTGGGAGTATTAACCGTAGTCACAAGCGAGAGTAGATCAAAGGGGACGTCGTGATTGAAGTAATAGTTGGAATATTGGCCATAACCTTCATTTTGGAGGCAATTCTCGACGAACTAAATCAGCGTAGCTCGGCAAAAGAGCCAGATCCATTAGTTGCTGATTTGTATGATCGAGAAGGCAAAGCTAAATCTCTAGCTTATGGTGGAGAAAAATTAAGGTTAGGGCTAATTTCTGGCTTTCTCTCTACTGCTCTGATGATTCTGGCGCTGACGCAAGGGTGGTTCGCTTCCCTTGATGAATTTTGGCGAGATCGAATCGATTCAACATTACTGATTTCATTATTTTTTATCGGCTCACTCTCTCTTATTTCCTCCCTAATCTCACTTCCATTTGGGCTTTATTCAACTTTTGTGATTGAGGAAAAATACGGATTTAACAAAACTACTTGGAAGACTTTCATTGCCGATGGCGCAAAAGGAATGTTGCTTTCGACTCTAATTGGCGCCCCCATACTGGCGGCAGTTATCTGGCTCTATGAAGAATTTTCCGGAAGGTTTTGGCTCTTTGCATGGCTACTTGTTACCGCGGTATCCATCTTCATGTTCATGTTCGGAACAAAACTGATACTTCCACTCTTTAATAAATTGACGCCTTTAAGCGACGGTTCGTTGAAGCGCGAGATCGCGAAGTATTGTGAATCGCAAGGATATTCTCTAAAAAATCTATTTGTAATGGATGGTTCACGCAGATCTACAAAGGCAAATGCTTTCTTTAGCGGTATGGGTCGTAGCAAAACTATTGTCCTTTTTGACACTTTGATTGAGAAGCTATCTGAGAAAGAGATAGTCGCGGTCCTCGCACATGAAATTGGTCATTACAAATTACGTCATACAGCAGCGATGTTTTTCGCTTCAAACATCCAGACGCTTGCGATCTTTGCTCTCTTGGGCTGGTCACTTCAATATGAGAACCTATCCACGGTCCTTGGGGCGCAAACTGCGAGTTTCCACCTTTCAGCTTTGACCTTCTTCATTCTTTTGACGCCCCTTCAGATATTTCTAGGCCTAATGAATAACTCACTTTCACGTCGAAATGAATTATCGGCTGACACCTTTGCTGCAAAAACGTATCAGCGGGCACCGATGCGAAGCGCGCTCTCAAAAATTTCTACAGATAGCCTTGCGAATCTAACGCCACACCCACTTTATGTTGCGTTTAACTACACGCACCCACCGCTAGTTTCTCGACTCAAAAATGTCGGTCGTTAAATTCTAGAGATCGAAATAGAGTTCAAACTCGGCAGGATGTGGACGTAATCTGACGTAATCAATCTCGGATTGACGTTTCCAGTTAATCCAGGTCTTGATTAAGTCTTCCGTAAAGACGCCACCTTTAGTTAGAAATTCATGATCCGCTTCGAGGCTATCGATAACCGCATCAAGTGATCCCGGTACCTGTGGGATGGCTCGCGCCTCATCGCCATGCAACTCGTAGAGATCTTTATCAACCGGAGCAGGTGGTTCGATTTTATTTTGGATTCCATCTAATCCCGCCATCAAAATTGCAGAGAATGCCAAATATGGATTAGATGATGGATCTGGACAGCGGAATTCGATTCGTTTCGCCTTCGGACTCGATCCAGTGATCGGAATGCGAATGCAAGCAGATCGATTACGAGCTGAGTAAACGAGGTTTACTGGCGCTTCATAACCTGGAACCAATCTCTTATATGAATTTACCGTCGGATTAGTGAATGCAAGTAACGATGGTGCATGTTTCAAAATTCCACCGATATACCAGCGGGCAATATCGGAAAGGTTGGCGTATCCATCGCCCCAGAAAAGCGACTTCCCATCTTTCCAAAGCGATTGATGGCAATGCATTCCAGAGCCATTGTCACCAAATAACGGCTTTGGCATAAATGTGACTGTCTTTCCTGCCTCCCAAGCGGTGTTTCTTATAACGTACTTAAATTTCATTAGATCATCGCCAGCATGGAGAATGTCATTGAAACGGTAGTTGATTTCCATCTGTCCGGCCGTACCAACTTCATGGTGAGCTCTCTCGACCGAAAGGCCCACATTCTCCAGATTCATAACCATCTGATCTCTGAGATCTGCAAATTGATCTGTCGGTGATACTGGGAAATAACCGCCTTTAATTCTGGTGCGGTATCCACGGTTTGGCGTTCCGTCGGCGTCGGCAACGATGCCAGTGTTCCAAGCTCCTTCATAAGAATCTATTTCGTAATATCCGGTATTCATGCCAGTTAAATATCGAACTCGATCAAATACATAAAATTCTGCTTCAGGTGCAAAATATGCTGTGTCGGCAATTCCAGTCGAGCGCATATATTCGACTGCTTTATTAACAACTTGCCTTGGGTCGCGAGAATAAGGCGAGTTGTCATCAGGGTTAACAACAGAGAAATTAACCACCAGAGTTTTCTCTTTGCGGAATGGGTCAACGAAAGCAGTCTCGACTGCTGGAAGTAGTTTCATATCGGATTCGTGAATTGATTGGAAGCCACGGATTGAAGATCCATCAAACATCAAGCCATCTTTAAAAACATCTTCGGTAAATTGATGTGCCGGGACATTGAAATGATGCTGAATTCCTGGCAAATCAATAAATCTGACATCTACCAATGAGATGTTTTCCTTCTTTATATAACTAAGAAGTTCTGAAGCTGACTTAAACACGTTTATCCCTTCGCTCGACCTAACCGAATGCTAGGTCTCGTCGGTGAAATATTGATGACCGAATTGTTACAGTCATGTTTCTAGAGATACCTTTGCGGTGTGACAGTACCCAGAGAGCGCGCTGGGGCGATCCGCCGAATCGGCGCCCTATCGATTGATTGGGCAATCGCCTCCTTTACGACCGCGCTCATTTATCCATTACAGGCTAGTTCTTTGGGGCCAACGCTGGTGCGATTAGCCGTTTTTGTTCTTGAGGTCGGAGTCCTTACTAGTTTTGGGGGCGCATCTATTGGCAAGAGAGTTTTTGGAATACGCGTTCTGACTTTTCCAGATTATTTCTATGTCAGACCATGGGCTGCATTTCTACGTGTCTTCTTAGTCGCGCTTGTACTGCCCGCACTATTTACAGATAGCGAAGGACGAGGTTTTCATGAACGCATTAGCAAGACGACTGTGGTTCGAATCAAACCCTAACGGGGTTTTGGCATCCTTAGATTCTTAGGCATCGGACCTTTAGGTATTGGAATATTCATTCCACCAATAGAACGTAAGCGAGCTCTAAGTTCTCTTAGCTGGACATTAGAAAGTTTCCTTGGAAACTTTCGCATCCGCTTCTGTAATTTTCGAATCGAAACTTGGTCACTTTGATTTCCAACGATTAATTCATAAACCGGAACGCCGGGAGCAAATCTCTCCATCTTTCGCTTCTCGTCCATAAGCAAGGGGCGAAGCGCTGCGCCACCTTCTCCCACCAAGACGATGCCAGCTTTTCCAACTGCGCGATGCACCATATCCTGATTTTTATTTACATTGACTGCTGGAGAAACTGTCCAACCCCGACGAATCGACATCAAAACGCTTGCGCCTGCACCTGCTTGGCCCTCAATTGATGCGTAGGCAGCGTTACTAGCTAATCTCGTGAAATAGAAAAATCCACCAAGTGCAGCAATTGGAAAAGTAACGAATGCGGCGTAACCGGGACGATTCCAAATTGCACCTAAGGCAATTCCAACCGCCCATAGTGGCGCAAAGACGAGTAGACATCGAAGTAGAACGAAGGAGTACTGACCTTTTGCCAAGGCATATGCGTCGCGAATTGTCTTAAACCGCTTAGCCCGAGGCTCGCCATTCTTATCTTTACGTCGAAACACTTATCTGCCCTCTCGCTTCTGTCGATCTATCTTTTCCAATCTAATCATCTCAGGGGTTGGAGCGGTTCCACCTAATCTGGCTGGCGCCCAGCGCTGTCCAAGATAGGAGTCAGGATATTGACTCTGCACTTGGGTAAGGAGTTTGGACATCTCACCCTTTAGTTTCACAAGGCCAGCTTCCGGATCATCATTCTTAGAAAAATATAGTGGTGCGCCAATTACGACATAAATCGGGGTATTTTCTCGCTTGAAATTTCGCGGAACTTTCTTTGTCCAAATTCTTTGACTACCCCAGACGATGGTCGGCAGAACAGGGGCACCGGATTCAATTGCAAGTCTGATGATTCCGGATTTCATCTCCTTCAATTCAAAACTCTGCGAGATAGTCGCCTCTGGGAAAACTCCTACGATTTCGCCACGCTGCAGAGATTTGAGTGCTGAGATAAATGATGGAGCTCCATTGGCGCGGTCAACACTTATATGTTTCATACCGCGCATCAAAGGTCCTGCTATTGGATTATCAAATATCTCCTTCTTTGCCATAAATCTGGCTAGACGATTAGCGGGT
>JBJSWS010000257.1:0-14425 GCA_046085985.1 Actinomycetales bacterium | reverse complement strand
CTTCTTCGCTGCTTTGATCGCCTTCAATTAATAATGGCGTAGCAAGTTTACGATCGGCGAATTCTTTTGCGGTGGCCTCAAGACCAGATTTATCAAGATCTGCAAGGGCAAGATTTGCGCCAAGTGAAGCAAGATATAGGGCAATTCCGCGTCCGATGCCACTGCCTGCACCTGTAACGACGTAGATAGATCCTACGAGTGGCGGTGCTTTTGGTTTTAGCTTCAGTTTGTAAAGTTCCATTGGCCAATAATCAAAACCAAAGATCTCGCTATCTGGAAGAGCACGTGGTTTCTTAAAAGAATCTACAACAGTTGCGCCAACGCTATGGGTGTGGAAGGCAATATCTGCAAGCATCTTTGTCTCGCCAATAGTAGAAGCGGCGCCAACCATTCCAAGCCCTGGAATTAGAAAAACACGTGGATCATTGCCATGACTTACATATCCAGCAGGAAGTAGCGATTTATTTGCTTCAAAATATGCGGCATATTTTGCTTGATAGTCGCTTACTGATTTATCAATACTCTCAGTTGTTGTAGCGCACGACCAGGGACGAATTCGCAACATGTGATCAGCACTAGCGGCACCTGCGGCAAGTACTTTCGGTAAATCTGGTCGATCTGCAATCTGACGAAGTCGCTGATCTGTGCGAAGAACTTGTCGCTTTCCAAGTCGACCTCTGAGTTTTAATAATAATTCACGAATTTGCTCATCGCTTAAATCTTGGTGTTTGAAATCAGCCTGTGGCGGCTTCTTTAGAGTATTTAAGTAGCTCTGTGCTTTTTCGACTGCGGCTAATGTTTTTGCATAACACTTATCGCTGTCGTCATCCCAAACTATTAGTCCATGGTGCGCAAGAATTACGCCTTCACTATTGTTTAATTCACTAACTAATTTGGAGAGCTTAAAGCCCGGACGTAGCCATTCCACATAGGCAAAACCTTCTCCCAACGCATCGCGAACGGCATCTTTGCCATCTTCATGATTGGTAAGTGCACATATTGAATCTGCATGCACATGATCAATATGTCGCGCTGGTAGAAAAGCATGGAGCAAGGTTTCGATTGATGGCCGGCGAGCTGTCGGATCAACCAATGCCCGTGTTACATAATCAACCATTGTTTCATCATCTAAATCATTGTTTTTATGAAGAGCAATGAGTTCTTCTAGGTAGAGCGCTGGGTAATCAACGGCTTCGCCATATTGCATATCGGCGCCTGAACCTTTAACCCAAAGAACATTACGTTTTCTGCCTAAGTGATCTACAACTTCGCCCTTTGCAGAGGTATTACCTCCGCCATACACAACAAGTGATTGATCGCTGCCAATTTTCTTTGAGCGAGTAACTAAGTTGGCAAGTTCTTTATCGATCACAACATCTCTCCACTCATTGGTTGATAAACCGCTTTCTCGGTGATGATAGCCGTTATGTATTGCGCTGGCGTCACATCAAAAGCCGGGTTGTAACTCTTTGCTCCTGCGGGGGCGATCTCTTTGCCAGAAATATGTGTTACCTCTGCATCGCTGCGAAACTCAATTTCAATCTCCTCACCAGTTTGCAAGGTTCTATCTATGGTGGATTCTGGCGCGACTACTAGAAATGGAACATTCTTTGCGGCGGCGGCCACAGCTACTGATAGTGAACCAATTTTGTTTGCAGTATCGCCATTCTTTGCAATTCGATCTGCTCCAATTAAGACGGCATCAATCAGACCTGAAAAGATGGCGCTGGCGGCTGCGCCATCAGGCAAGATTCGATAAGGAATATTTAGTTGGGAAAGTTCCCATGCGGTTAATCTCGAACCTTGCAGCAAAGGTCTAGTTTCATCGGCAAAAACTTCAGTTACCAGGCCGCGTTCGAAAAGCTCTCTTATTACACCAAGCGCAGTTCCCCATTCGGTCGTAGCCAACGCTCCGGTATTGCAATGTGTAAGAAGTCGCATCTGATTTGTTTTTGATTTGCTGGAAAGTAAATTGGAAAGAAAATCGCCACCTCGTTTACCCATTGCGCGGTTTGCTTCTGCATCTTCATCAGAAATTTCTAGCGCACGTTTTAAGACAGCTGCCGAACCTCTGGAAATAACTTGCAGCGCCTGATCAACGCCCCAGGCAAGATTTACCGCAGTTGGTCTAGCATTTCGAAGATCATTAATTGCTTTTTCTCTGGTGCTAGCACTCCAGTTTTCAACCTCTGCATTTTTTACAATTAGCGCGACGCCAAGTGCACCTGCGACGCCGAGTGCTGGTGCGCCCCGAACTGCTAAAGATTTAATTGCAGAAATTAACTCGGCATGAGTTTTGATATCTATTTCTTCGGCAATCTGCGGCAATTTTGTCTGGTCTAAAAGTCGGACAAATCCACCAGATTCATCGCGCCAAGAAATGGTCCGCATCTTCCTAGCCTAAACCCTGAGTTGATACTTGCCTCACGTTACCTATTCGTGATGAAACCCTCACTTGATCTTCTTCTTGTGCCTTGCTGGATTAGAAATATCTCTTGGATAGGATTCCAAGCATCAGCCAGCGCCTCCCCACGTTCGTTGATATTCGATCGGATGTGCAACTTGCACGAGAAATTTTGAGAGGAGATCCATGTTAAAGCGTCTTGCGGCAATCGTCGCAGCGTTAAGCCTTAGCTTATTTGGTCTCGTTGCCTGCAGCAGCGATTCAACAACTTCTGAGGCCGATTGCGGAACTGAAAATGCATTTTGTATTGGACTTGTAACTGATACTGGAAAAGTTGATGACAAGTCTTTCAATCAGTCCGCGTGGGAAGGTGCCCAACAGGGTGCTGAAGCCGTTGGTGGTTTCGCTAAGTATGTTGAAACCCTAGATCCAAAAGATTACGGCACAAATATTGCTCAGTTTGCAGATGCAGGTTACAACGTCATCATCGGCGTTGGTTTCTTGATGGCAGAAGCTATGGCAACTGCTGCTGCAAAATATCCAGATATCAAGTTCATTGGCGTTGACCAATTCCAGGGAACTGCTGTTCCAAACTTGACTGGCCTAGTATTCCCAGAAGATAAAGCTGGCTTCTTAGCTGGTTACCTTGCTGGAAATATCACTACAAGTGGCAAGACTGGCGCAGTTCTCGGAACAGATGTTGTTCCACCAGTTCGTTACTTCGGTGAAGGATTCCGTAACGGTGTTGCATATGCCGCAAAGGAATTAGGAAAGAATTATCCAGAGACCAAACTGGTCTATCACGCTCCAGATAATGCGTTCAATGATCCAGCATGGGGTGGCGCAACTGCTAAGCAGATGCTCTCTCAGGGTTATGACGTGATCTTTGGTGCAGGTGGAAATACCGGTAACGGTGCTCTCCTACAGATCGCAAAGACACCAGGTGCATATTGCATCGGTGTTGATACAGATCAATGGGGAACAGTTCCAGAAGCACAACCTTGCTTGGTTACTTCCGCAATGAAGTTAATCGATAAGGGTGTTGCTGCACTTATTCAACAGGCTAAGGATGGATCAATCGCTGGCGGAAACTACTTCGGCGAAGTTGGTCTAGCTCCTTATCATGACTTTGAATCAAAGATCTCAATGGAGATTCAAGATAAGGTCACAGCTCTAGTTCCACAGGTTCTCGATGGAACCGTTCCAACTGGAGTAAAGCTCTAAATAAGTAAGTAAAGGAATGGGAGGTGCAATTTGCACCTCCCATTCCTTTATCAGCACTATCTAAAAATTTATTTACTAAATAGGATTGCCAGATAATGAAGAAGCTTCAAGTTACTGGATTAACAGTTCCACTCTTCTCGGTCTTAATCGCGCTCTTCTTTGGCGGCGTAATGATTGCAATCCAAGGTATCAATCCACTACTTGCTTATGAAGTCCTTTTCACAAAGGCATTTGGTTCGGTAGATGGAATTGCAGCAACGCTTTCCAAGGCTACGCCACTTATTCTCAGCGGCCTTGCGGTTGCGATTTGTTTACGAGCCGGTCTATTTAATATTGGCGCCCAAGGTCAATTAATTTCAGGCGCCCTTGCCTCGGCTTGGGCAGGTTATTACTTTGTTGGAATACCTACTTTTATTCATATCCCACTCGCGCTACTTTTTGGCGCAACCTTCGGTGCGCTAGTTGCTTTGATCGCAGGAGCCCTAAAGGCATATCGCGGAGTTCATGAAGTTATTACCACCATCATGCTAAATAGCATGGTGATTGCAATGGCTGATTATTTAGCAAGCACGCCATTTAAAGAGCCTGATCAACCATTAACACGTACCCCAGCAATTCAAGATTCTGCGCGCATCCCCGATCTTTTTGGTCTACCCTTCGGCTTCTTTATTGCAGTCACTTTTTCAATTGCGCTCTGGTGGTTACTTAAAAATACGACTACCGGATTTCGTATTGAAACTATTGGTCGAAACCGTCACGCTGGCTGGTATGCCGGTATTTCGGTAAAGCGAGTAATCGTTTTAAGTATGTTGGTTGGCGGCGCAGTGGCCGGAACTGCCGGTGCAATTGAAACTCTAAGTATCACTGGTCGCTTTGAGCCAGCATTTAACGCAGGTCTTGGTTTTGATGGAATTACCGTGGCCCTTCTTGGCCGCGCCAATCCAATTGGGGTCATTCCTGCTGCGATATTAATCGGTGGCATGCGAGCTGCTGGCACAACAGTTCAATTTAGAACTGGCGTCTCACCAGAGATTGTTGACCTCTTGTTAGCGTTGATCTTGTTCTTTGTAACCGCACCAATCTTGGCTCGGCTATTGAAGCGTCGACATGATGGCGTTTCACTTACTAGCGGATGGAGTAACTAATGCAAATTAAAGCTAGATACCCCATTGCAATTGCATTTCTTGCGCTCTTTGGCTATTTCTATAATGCAAATGGAATTGTTGCTACCTCAGTTATGTACACCGCAATTCAATTTGCCCTCCCATTAGCCCTTGCCGCAATGGTCGGCGTTATGTGCGAAAGAACCGGAATTGTTAACATTGGAATTGAAGGAACGATGTTGCTTTCGGCATTTACCGCATTCTTCGTCGGTGCAATATTGAAAGATACTGTTCTTGGTCTATTTGTCGGCGTTCTAACTGGATCTGCGGTTGGCCTGTTACTTGCAATGATGGCAATCTCCTGGAAGATGGATCAGATTATCGCTGGCGTAATTATCAATATTTTGGCCGCCGGTTTAACCTCATTTTTATATCGACAGAATTACTCAATTCCTGGCACGCTTTCACCAATCAAGATTCCAATCATCAGCGATATACCGATTTTGGGTCCAATACTTTCTTTCCATGGCCCGATTACTTATTTTGGTATTTTCTTTATTTTCGCTCTCTGGTTTGCACTTTACAAGACACCATGGGGGCTACGTTCTCGCGCAGTTGGTGAATATCCATCAAGTGCGGATACCGCGGGCGTATCTGTTGTAAAACTTCGCTATCTAAATGTCACAATCGCAGGCGCTGTTGGTGGTCTAGCTGGTTCATATCTTGCTTTGGAAGCGGTCGGAATTTTCGAACGCGGCTTCACTGCTGTAAAAGGTTTTACCGCGCTTGCGATCATGATCTTCGGCAGATGGAATCCGCTCGGAGCATTTGCAGCCGCCCTCTTCTTTGGTTTGGCACAAGCCGTCACAAATCAATTGATGATTGATGAAGTAGTTGCGATTCCGCAACAATTTATAAATATGCTCCCCTATGGCTTAACTATTTTGATCTTGGCAATCTCTGCCGGAAAAGTTAGACCTCCTGCCGCTGAAGGTATTCCTTACGAAAAGGAGAAGGCATGAGTAACCTTCTTGAAATTGATAAAGTTTCAAAAACTTTCGGGTCTGTTCGTGCCAACGATGCAATTTCTCTGACAGTTGCACCTGGTGAAATTGTGGCGCTCCTTGGTGAAAACGGTGCTGGAAAATCCACTTTGGTTAAAGCTGTCTTTGGTCTAGTTAAACCAGATTCCGGAACTATCAAAATTAATGGCACCTTGATGGAACCTGGTGATACTGCAAGCGCGATTGCAAATGGCGTGGGAATGGTTCATCAACATTTTCAATTAGTTCCTGTTATGAGCGTTACCGAAAATTTAATTCTTGGTGATGAGCCAAATCGATTTGGGGTTATGCAGCTAAGTAAAGCGCGTTCTGAAGCAAAAGCTCTCTCCGAAAAGTACGGATTAGAAGTTGATCCAGATGCGATTATTGAAGATTTGCCGGTCGGTATGGCACAACGCGTTGAAATTCTTAAAGCGCTCCGTCGTGACGTTAAGTTGTTAATTCTTGATGAGCCAACCGCAGTTCTAACCCCACAAGAAACCGATGAATTACTAGAAGTGCTTCGTAATCTGGCAAAGAAAGGTGTTGGAATACTTTTCATCACTCATAAATTACGAGAAGTTCTAGCAGTTGCCGATCGTGTTGTGGTCTTAAGAAATGGCAAGCTCGTTGGAACTACTACGCCAAAAGAGAGCGGCGAATCACAACTCGCGCAATTAATGGTGGGCCGTGAAGTTGTACTTCAAGTTGAAAAGACAGTGGCCGCTCCAAAGGCTCCTGCTTTGATTGTTAAGGAGCTACGAGTCCTAGATGATCGTAAATTAGAGGCTGTTAAAGGGCTCTCGCTAGAAGTTCGCGCAGGTGAAATTCTTGGCATTGCTGGCGTAGAAGGAAATGGACAACGCGAATTAGTTGAAGCTATCTGTGGGATGCGCCCTCGTATTGCTGGTTCAGTACATGCGGATGGAATTGAATTGCCAAATCTCTCACCACGAGCGGCACATCTAGCTGGCCTATCCCACATTCCAGAAGATCGAGAGAAACATGGATTAGTTTCAAGCTATTCGATTGCAGATAATTTAATTTTAAATGTTTTTGATCAACCACCTTTTGCCAAAGGTTGGATTCGCAATCACGATGAAATTACCAAGAACGGTCAAACTTTAGTAAAAGAATTTGATATCCGAACTCCAAGTTATGCCTTGCCGGCAAGTTCACTTTCTGGTGGTAATAAACAGAAAGTTGTTGTGGCACGTGAATTAAGCCAACAACAAAGAATCGTTGTGGCAGCCCAACCAACTCGTGGCATAGATGTAGGTTCTATCGAGTTTATTCATAATCAATTAATTGCAGCCCGCGATAAAGGAGCTGCCGTCCTCTTAGTTTCAGCAGAACTTGATGAAATTCTCTCGCTATCTGATCGAATAGCAGTTATTTATGGAGGTCAGATTGTAGAAACCATTGATGCCGCTCACGCGGATCGAACTCGAATTGGTCGATTGATGGCAGGCGCCAAAGCTTGAGCACTCGAATTGCCTTAATTGCTGGCACTGGTTTTTATGATTTACCGGCGCTGGCAGGTAAATCGCCGCAGAAAATCACTACAAAGTATGGCAATGCTGAAATAACAGTTGGGCAATGGCACGGCGCTGAATTAGTTTTTTTAACTAGACATGGTTCAGGTCATTCAATACCACCTCACAAGATAAATTACCGAGCAAATATTCAAGCGCTCAAAGATCAAGAAGTTAAAGCAGTCATAGCAATAAATGTTGTAGGCGGAGTAGATCAGAGCTTGGCACCAGGTGATCTCACTTTGATTGAAGATTTTGTCGATTTCACTTCAGGGCGTATCAGCACTTTCTTTGATGGTGAAGATGGCGTCAAACATATTGATATGACTAATGTGTATTCCAAGACCATTAGAAATGCGCTCTCCGAAGGAGCTGCAGAACTTGGGATTCCGCTTCGAACTGGCGGCATTTATGCCGGTTTCAATGGTCCAAGATTTGAAACGCCAGCAGAAGTTCGTTTTGCAGCTCTGGCCGGCGCCACCGTTGTTGGCATGACAGGCTGTCCAGAAGCTCCGCTGGCTCGCGAGATAGACCTTCCTTATGCAGCAATTTCTTTAATTGTTAATCCCGCAGCTGGCTTATTTGATGGCGAAATAAGTGAAGATGATATCCGCGATGTTTTATTAAAGGGTAAGGCAAAAACCCTACAAGTAGTCGAAAGCGCAATTCCAAAACTGGTAAAGATTTATGGCTAATTTAGATCTTGCGATTAATAATGCAAGATTTCTAGTAACTGTTGATGATGCTAGGAATTTATTTGAAAATTATTCGATAGGAATCTCCGGAAAAAAGATTGTCGAAATTTCTAAGACCCCACTTTCTGCCACAACTATTTATGATGCTTCCGATAAGTTAATTGCTCCAGGGCTAATCAATACACATACTCACCTTGCAATGTCATTGTTGCGTGGCTGGGCTGAGGGCGTTGATTTACAGGGTTTCTTAGAGAAAGTTTGGGCTGCCGAAGGCGCGATCATGAATTACCAAACTGCTGAGCTAGGTACAAAACTCGGATCTCTGGAAGCTTTACTTGCCGGAACGACCACTGCGCTTGATATGTATTTATTTCCAGATGGAACACATAGCGGAGCCGTAGCTGCCGGTTTAAGACATGTCTGCGGACCAATCTTCTTTGACTTTCCAGGTTTAGATGGAATGGAATGGAACGATCGAATCTCTTTTGCCAAGAATTGGCCAGATAAGTTGGCGCAAATTGGCGGCCCTGAAATTCCACGATACTTGATGCCACATGCAACGTATACCTGTTCACCAGAGCATTTATCTGAGATTGCAGATTTGGCAGAGAAGATTGATGCAAATATTCATATTCATATCTCGGAAAATCTCAAGGAGAATGCTGATGTTGCGGGTCGATATCAAAAGTCTCCAACTCAATTACTTAAGGATTCTGGGATCTTAAACCGGCACAATATTTTTGGACATGGTGTTCATCTCTCTGATTCAGATATCAAGTTGATGAGTTCAAATGCGGCGGTTGCGCATTGCCCAGGTAGTAACTTGAAATTGGCAAGTGGTGTTGCAGACGTAACAAAGTATCGAGCGGCCGGTTTAACAGTAGGTCTAGGAACTGATGGTTGCTCATCTAGTAATGATTTAGATATGTGGCCAGTTATGAGATTGGCCGGTTACTTGGTTGCCAATACCCAAGGTCCAGAAAACTCGAGCGCTGAAGAGATTTTCCGAATGGCAACTATTGAAGGCGCTCGTGGAATCGGAATTGAGAAATTGGTTGGCAGTATTGAAATTGGAAAACAGGCTGACCTAATAGCAATTGATCTTAATAAGCCACATTTGATTCCAATGCATGATGTTTATGCTCAATTAGTTTATGCCGCAGGTCGTTCAGATGTTTGCGATGTCTGGGTTGACGGAGAGCAGGTAATAAGAAATCGCGAATCCACTAGATTGAATTTTTCACAATTAAGAAGCGAAGTTAATGAGAAAGTCTCCCAGCTACATGGATGAACTAGTAAAAAGTTTAGATTTAAAGCCCCTTGCTGAGGAAGGCGGCCTCTGGGCGCCGCTTTACCGAGATGATTTAGGTAATGCCATTTACTACATGATGGTTGCTCCCGATTTTTCCGCCTGGCATCGAATTAAAGAAGCGGAGCTCTGGATTCATATCGCCGGAAATCCCGTAGAACTATTTACGATTGAAGATAACAATCTTAGAAAGACCAAGCTCGATAGGAATACAGGAGCATTTTCCTATCGCGTACCTGCCAATACTTGGATGGCCGCTAGGCCAGATGGCAAATGGTCGTTGGTAATTTGTGCTCTAACTCCTGCTTTCTCTGGAATGGAACTTGCAGAGCGCAGTAATCTAACTTCTGAATTTGCCGACTTAGAGATTCCGGAGTTATTTCATGAGTAAATCAGTCTTGATAACCGGTGCTAGCGGGATGATTGGAAGATCTTTAGTTGCTAGATTCCAAAGTGAAGGTTGGCAAATAATTGCTCAGGTTCGTGAGAAATCAGATTTTCCAGAGTCAGTCAGAACAGTTGAATTTGATCTGAGTCAAGGTTCGGCAAAAGATTTGATTGCCCAAATATCATCTTTAGACCTGGTGGTTAATTGCGCCGCTAATCAAGAGGTTATTTCAACGCAAGAAATTACCGATCAGAAAGCTACCGAGATTTTTAAAGTTAACACGGTTGCGCCATTTGAGATAATTGTTGCGGCAAAATCCATCGGAGCCAAAGTTGCAATAAATATCTCATCTGTTGAAGGCGATGTTGCTCGCCCTGGACATGAAATATATGGCGCCAGCAAAGCTGCATTAGATGCACTGACTCGATCACTTGCAAACTCGTTATCGCCAATGCGTATTAATGGAGTTCGATTGGGCCTTGTAGGTGGAGCAGAATTAGCAGAACGCTGGCCAAGTGGTGTCACTAGCTGGAATGCAGCGGTCCCTGCTAAAAGATATGCCTCTTCAGAAGAAGTTGCGGAATTTATTTATAAATTAAGCGGGCCGGAGTTTGCTTATGCAACAGGTGCAATCTTTGATTTTGATGGTGGAAAGAGCGCAGCCCCTGGCTGGTAATTATTTAACTAGACCTAGTGCTTCATAAACTTTTGCAACAGTTGCAGCTGCAACAGCCTGTGCCTTATCGCGACCTTGATGAAGAATCTTAAGTAATTCAGTTTCATCAGCCAGAAGTTCTTCGGCTCGCTTTCGAACCGGCTCAAAGTAACTAGTTACGACTTCAGCAACAGCTAACTTGAAATCTCCGTAACCCTTTCCAACAAACTCATTTTCAATATCTGCGATTGACTTTCCAGATAGAGCGGAATGGATAGTTAGTAGGTTGGATATTCCTGGTTTATTCTTCTCATCAAATTTAACTTCTTTACCAGTGTCAGTAACTGCGCTCTTGATTTTCTTGATATTTATATCGGTGCTATCCAAGATATCAATTACTCCAGAATTTGAAGCAGCTGATTTGCTCATCTTTGCAGTTGGCTCTTGCAGGTCATTTATCTTGGCGGCTGCTTTTAAAATATGTGCATCCGGAACGGTAAATATCTCTCCATATTTGGAATTGAATCTCTGCGCTAAATCTCGAGTTAATTCAATATGTTGTCTCTGATCTTCACCTACTGGAACTTGATTAGCTTGATAGAGCAAAATATCAGCCGCCTGCAACATTGGATATGTAAAGAGTCCAACAACGGTTCGATCTGTACCGGTCTTCTGTGACTTATCTTTAAATTGAGTCATTCGACTTGCTTCACCAAAACCAGTTAGACATTCCATAATCCAACCTAATTGATTATGTTGCGCGATATGAGATTGCACAAAAAGCGTGCACTTCTTTGGATCGAGTCCAAGTGCTAACAACTGAGCAGCACTTGCCAAGGTGCGTCGACGCAATGCCGCGGGTTCTGGTTCAACGGTAAGTGCATGTAAATCAACGATGCAGTAGAAAGCATCATTTCCATATTGCAATGCAACCCATTGTTTTACCGCTCCTAGATAATTTCCAAGATGAAGCGATTCTGCGGTTGGTTGGATTCCAGAAAGTACCCGTTTCACTGGCTTATCCTCTCAAATCCGCGTCAATTGCAGGGTTCCTACTCGCTTACCCTCCATCGTTAAGACTTTGATTCGGGCTCCGGGAATCTCCAATGAATCATCTACTTCCGGAATTCGCCCTAATTCATGCATGACAAAACCGCTAAGAGTTTCATATGGTCCTTCAGGAATTTCAACACCAGTCTGCTCTGCCAAATCGTCTAAGGAGATTAAGCCCTCGATTTGGAAATCACCAATTTTTGCCAAATTAGAAACTTCAGTTTCATGCTCGTCATACTCATCATGAATATCACCTATTAAAGTTTCAACTAAATCTTCTAGAGTGACAATTCCATCTGTACCGCCATATTCATCTAGCACAATCGCAATTTGTTGACGTTGGGCACGCATCTCGGAGAGAGCTGGCAAGACACCTTTTGTGCCAGGCAAGAAAATAATGGGACGGACCAAATCAAGAACTGTCTTATTTTTAGTTGGCGTATCCAATAGATCTCGAACGTGAATAAAACCAATAACTTCATCAGAGCTTCCTCGGACAACTGGAAAACGAGAATGAGCTTTTTCGATTGCAATAGAGGTAGCTTGGCTAAGTTCTAGGCTGGCATCTAAGAAATCAACTTCGGTGCGCGGCACCATGATTTCATGAACTAAACGTTCGCTGGCATTAAAAACTTCCTCAACAATATCTCGCTCTTCTTCCGACAGCGCTTTATGGCCCGTAACAAGATCAACCAGCTCTTCTTCGGAAATTTCTTCACGAGATGCTTTTGGATCTATACCCAGTGCCCGCAAAATTAAATCTGATGAATGTGCTAGCAACCAGATAAGAGGTCTAAAGACAATTGAGATTACAGATACCGGCGCAGCAACAATGAGAGCTACTTCTTCAGTCTTATGAAGCGCAACTCGTTTTGGAACAAGTTCGCCAAGAACTAGTGAGAAATAAGCAATCACTAAAGTTAAGAGAACTAGTGATAATCCAGAACTCAAACCTTCACTTAGTCCAGCATCTTCAAGAACTGGAATTAAGTAATTACCAAGCTGATCTGCTCCAAAAGCAGCCGATAGGAAGCCCGAGAGGGTAACTCCGACTTGGACAGCGGCTAGGAATCGATTTGGATGGCCAGCAAGCTCTGCGACCTTCCGTCCGCGCCGACCACGGTCTGCCATTGCCTTGGCTTGGCCTTCTCGTAATGAGATCAGTGCGATTTCAGCTGCGACGAAGATCGCCCCGAGGGCGATAAAGAGGAAGACAATAAAGAGGTCGAGGAATAAGCCGCCGACCGTAAGGGCACCATCCGGGTCCATAGAGCCCCCAAGGCTAGCGCACTTCCAACTCCTCACTTACTCTTCGCATACTTACTTCATCCAACGGACCGTCGGGCACGTACCTGCCCGGAGAAGGAAGAGAAATGGCCTCTGTCGTATTTAAAGATGCATCTCGGATCTATCCTGGAACAACTGCACCTGCAGTAGATAAATTAAATTTAACAGTTAATGATGGCGAGTTCTTAGTTTTAGTTGGACCATCTGGTTGCGGAAAATCGACTTCGCTTCGAATGCTTGCTGGCTTAGAAGAGATTGATACCGGAGCAATCTTTATTGGAGATAGAGATGTCACAAATGTGGCACCAAAAGATCGCGATATTGCGATGGTTTTTCAATCTTATGCGCTTTATCCGCATATGACAGTTGCAGAAAATATGGGCTTTGCATTAAAGATCGCCGGCGTTGCAAAAGAAGAACGTGATCGTCGCGTATTAGAAGCGGCAAAATTACTTGACTTAGAAGCTTATTTAGAGAGAAAGCCTAAGGCGTTATCTGGTGGACAACGTCAACGCGTTGCCATGGGTCGTGCCATTGTTAGAGAACCACAAGTCTTCTTAATGGATGAACCACTTTCTAACCTTGATGCCAAATTACGTGTTGCAACCAGAACTCAAATTGCGGCGCTACAGCGACGTCTTGGAATTACTACAGTTTATGTAACTCACGACCAGGTCGAAGCCATGACTATGGGTGATCGGGTCGCAGTCCTTAAAGATGGTCTCTTACAGCAAGTTGATACGCCACGAAATCTTTATGACAGACCGGCAAATGCTTTTGTCGCAGGATTTATTGGCTCACCTGCTATGAATCTATTGGTCTCACCAGTCTTTGGTGGGAAGGCCAAACTCGGCCACTTAGAGATTGCAGTTCCAGCAAGTGCTGGAACAAATGTGACAGTAGGAATTAGACCTGAAGGATTTGAACCTGCAACAACGGGTTTTGAAATTCAGGTCGAAGTGGTTGAAGAGTTAGGCGCTGATGCTTTCGTTTATGGAAAACCGGTAGATAAGGCCATTAAATTCCATAATGTAAGCGATGAAGCAGCTCAAGTAATTGTGCGATGGGATCCAAAGAATCCACCGCGCGCTGGTCAGAATGTAACTGTCACTGCAAAGAGCGATGGGGTACATCTATTCGATGCCACAACTGGCAATCGAGTTAATTAGCCATCGCTTTCTTTAGATTCTCATCAATTGCAGCTAAGAACTCTTGAGTATTTAACCAAGGTGCGTCGTTGCTAATTAGCAACGCTAAGTCCTTGGTCATCTTTCCGCTCTCAACAGTTTCAATACAGACTCGCTCGAGCGTAGCTGCAAATTTTGCAACGGCCGGAGTGTTATCCAACTTCGCACGGTGCTGCAGGCCTTGAGTCCAAGCAAAGATTGATGCAATTGGATTTGTTGAAGTCGCTTTACCGGCTTGGTGATCGCGGTAATGGCGTGTAACTGTTCCGTGTGCAGCTTCTGCTTCCACTGTCTTTCCATCTGGAGACATAAGAACTGATGTCATCAAACCAAGTGAACCGTAGCCTTGTGCCACAGTATCGCTTTGGACATCGCCATCGTAATTCTTACATGCCCAGATATAGCCACCTTCCCAACGAAGTGAAGTGGCGACCATGTCATCAATTATACGATGGTCGTATTCAAGGCCAAGTTTCTCAAATTCTGATTTAAATTCGGTCTCTTAGATTTCTGCAAAGATATCTTTGAAACGTCCGTCATAT
>JBJSWS010000256.1:0-755 GCA_046085985.1 Actinomycetales bacterium | reverse complement strand
GTTGAACTAACTCTGCTATTGCCACGACGTGCATATCGTGGATTCTGGGGTCGATTACTTCACGATCAAACAGCCGAAGAAATTGCTAGCCCGATATCCCAATTGCCAAGAGTTGTAGCAACGATTGTTCCTTTCGATATTGATCGCCTACTTTCTGGTGAGATAAAGACCGCCGTAAAGAGCGAACCAGCTCCGATAAAGCCATTTGAGCCAATGCGTGCAAAGAGTGAATGGACTAAAAATTCTGAGAAGGTAATTCATTATCAAGAAAAAATGATGCCGATTGGAAAGATTCAATGGCGCAAACGAGCACATGTTGCTGGCAAGGTCACCGCAATTAGACCAGCGCAGATGAGTGCAGCTCCAACACTTGAAGTTGAGATCTGGGATGAAACCGGCGGTGTAACTCTCCAATTCTTAGGAAGACGTGAAATTGCTGGACTTGAAGTTGGTGCAACGATGCTTGCTGAAGGAATGGTCGGTGAGCAGAATGGCGCGCTAACGATTCTCAATCCTTCATATGAAATTCAAGCCTAGCTAAATGGTTAAACGTTTAATCGTTCTTCCAACTTATAACGAAGCAGAAAATATCTCGGTATTAATACCAAGAATCTTAAAATATCTTCCCGATACTTCTGTACTTTTTGTTGACGATGGCTCTCCCGATGGAACTGCAGAAATTGCCAGATCACTTCGTAACCATTTTCCTAAATTAGAAGTGATCAATCAAGGAATTAAAGGTGGCCTAGGTAGCG
>JBJSWS010000255.1:0-4489 GCA_046085985.1 Actinomycetales bacterium | reverse complement strand
AGAAAGGTGCACCACTCTTTACCTTGCATACCGACGAGACTTCACGTTTCGAGCGCGCCAAAGAAGCGCTAGTTGGCGCTGTAACCATAGGCAATTCGGTCGCAGAACGATTGCCCCTAGTCGTTGCCACCATAAGTTAGGGCCAGTTGTCCGGTCTTAGACCGGTCTAAAATTTTGACACTCAAATCTTGAGGGCACAGTTACTTCCTCACGAAGGAAAGAATTGCGAGTGGAAATTGAGAGCTCATTTAAGCGCTTAAGGCGAATCAGTGACTTCATTTTCCAGAGCAATAGCCGAGACCAAGTTATTTCATTCTTAAGCGCCAATGTCTGCCCTTTTGGAGAGATTTCAGGCGTGGGATCTGCAGTTCTAAGTGGCGATGGTGTTATTTCAGTGCTTTCCAGATATGGGTTTAGCAACACGATACACCAACCTCCCGATGTCAAGATAAATGCAGATCATCCTGCCGCAGAAGCTTTTCGGTCTTTAACAATGCAAATTGTAAAGTTAGTCGGAATCAAGAGTAATTACCAAGATATTAACTCAAAGATAATTGAGTCGGGCGAATATAAAGTGGGAATTTGGATTCCTATTTCGTCTTCAAAACGATATGGGTTTGCACTTTCATCTGAACTTGAATCAATTGAGGCTTATCGAGAATACTTCTTATGTATCGGTTCTCTATTATCGCATTGGGAAAATATCAATAATTTTAACGAAAGAGAAAATAGAAATACGGAATCTATAATTGATAAACCTATTACCGAGAGACAACGAAGAATAATTGAATTAATCAAAGAAGGAAGGACCAATTCTTCGATAGCTTCAATTCTTGGCTACAGTGAATCTTTAATAAGACAAGAAACGATTGTCATTTATCGAAAACTAGGGATTAATGGAAGGAATGATCTAATTGATCACCCTAGAGGAGATTCTCAATCATTTTAAATACCGATTGGATGCCAAACGGTCTTGTACTCCATGAATGCCAAAATGCGATTAGGGGAAACTTCCTTATCGAAGCGATGAATGCGCTTTAGATTCTCGCTGCCAGAGATCTTAATTTCGGCATCTGATTTGGGATCAACGCCGGAGATATCAATGCCATCAACTTCCATATGACTTGCGAGCCAGGGGATAAGTTCTGATTTCTTGCCAGTGAGAATATTGATAACGCCCGCTGGTAAGTCGCTGGTAGCTAAGACTTCTGCCAAAGTTATGGATGTAAGCGGGCGAGATTCACTGGCGATTACGACCGCAGTATTTCCAGAGGCAATTACTGGCGCAAGAGCGCGAACCAGAGTTAGTAGTGCAGGTTTTTCTTCGGCGATGATTCCAACAACTCCGAGCGCTTCTGGAATTGTGAAGTTATAATAAGGACCAGCTATTGGATTTGTTCCGCCTGCAGCAGTTGAAATCTTGTCACACCAGCCTGCATACCAAACCCACAGGTCTATGGCATCAGCAACTTCTTGTTTGGCAATACTTTGCGATGTTCCATCTTGCGCGACTATCTCTTCAACAAATTGTGTTGATCTACTTTCAAGCATTTCTGCGATTCGATAAAGAATCTGACCGCGATTAAAAGCGGTTGCACCTGACCAAGATGAAGTAGCGCTCTTTGCTGCAACTACCGCATCACGTAAATCCTTTCGGGATGCTAGCGCCGGATTTGCAATGAACTCACCTTTTTTGTTTTTTAGTTCATAAGTTCTGCCAGATTCACTGCGCGGGAAGGCGCCACCAATAAATAACTTGTAAGTTTTCTTTACATCAAGTCTCATTAGTTTGACCCCTTTAAATACGCAGCTAAACCATGGCGACCACCTTCACGGCCCCAACCAGATTCTTTATATCCGCCAAATGGGCTCGCCGGATCAAATTTATTAAAGGTATTTGCCCAAATGACTCCGGCCTTTAGTTGTTGCGCAGCCCAGAGAATCTTTGAACCTTTCTCAGTCCAGATTCCTGCCGATAATCCAAATGGAGTGTTATTTGTTTTCTCCATTGCTTCTTGTGGCGTACGGAAAGTAAGAACTGAAAGAACGGGTCCAAAAATTTCTTCACGGGCAATGCGATGGGCCTGGGTAACGCCAGTAAAAATTGTTGGTGGAAACCAGAAACCTTTTGTTGGCAGATTACACGGCGCGCTCCAGATCTGCGCTCCTTGGCTAGAACCTGATTCGGATAACTCTTTTATCTTTGCTAACTGGGCGCCAGAATTAATTGCGCCAAGATCGGTATTCTTATCAAGTGGATCACCGACTCTGATTTTCTTCATCCGCTCTTGCAATTTGCCAAGGAAATCATCGGCAATATTCTCTTGTAATAATAGGCGAGATCCTGCGCAGCAAACATGGCCTTGGTTAAAGAAGATTCCATTGATTATGCCTTCAACTGCCTCATCGATTGGCGCATCGGCAAAAACGATATTTGCTCCTTTTCCGCCAAGCTCTAACGTTGCTGGAATACCACGTGCTGCAATGGATTTTGCAATTAGTTTTCCAACTTCAGTCGAACCAGTAAATGCCACCTTATCGATATCACGATGATTAACAAGTGCCGCACCGGTTTTGCCATCAACAGTAACGATATTTACAACTCCGGCAGGTAGACCTGCTTGTTCACAAACTTCTGCAAATAGGAGTGCAGTAAGCGGAGTAGTTTCTGCCGGCTTTAATACAACAGTGTTACCCGTTGCAAGAGCAGGTGCAACTTTCCAAGAGAGCATAAGTAGCGGAAAGTTCCACGGAATAATCTGGCCAACTACGCCATGTGGCTTTGGATTTTTACCAAGTCCGGCATACTCCAACTTATCGGCCCAGCCAGCGTGATAAAAGAAATGTGCTGCGGCTAACGGGATATCAATATCTCTAGTTTCTCTAATGGGCTTTCCATTATCGAGCGCTTCAAGTACTGCAAATTCTCGAGCTCGTTCTTGCAGGATTCTGGCAATTCTAAATAGGTATTTGGCACGTTCTTTAGGTTTTGTTTTGGACCAACTCTTAACAAATGCGCTTCGCGCCGCCTTTACCGCTTTATCTATATCAGAAGCATCACCATAGGCGACCTTGCTCAATACTTCTTCAGTTGCTGGATTTACAGTTGCAAATCGTTTCTTGGAATGCGGAGCTACAAATTTGCCAGCAATGTAATGACCGTACTCTTTTTCGATTTTAACAATAGATCGCGACTCTGGCGCCGGCGCATATTCAAAGACTTCGTTAACCATGACTAATCCACCGTAACATAATTTGCACTCGAATAATGTCCGTTCTTTAATTTCATTCGCTGTAGCAGCAAGTCATTTAGCAGAGCACTTGCGCCGATACGAAAGAGCTCTGGGGTCAACCACTCAGGTCCTGCTGTTTCATTAACTAAAACTAACTGTTTGATTGCATCCTTGGTGGTTCGAATTCCACCGGCTGGCTTTACACCAATTCGCTTTCCGGTCAGTTTATGAAAGTCTCGAACTGCCTCTAACATAATAAGAACGACTGGCGGTGTTGCGGCAGGTGAAATCTTTCCAGTGCTTGTCTTTATGAAATCCGCCCCTGCCAACATCGCAAGATATGAGGCTTTGCGTACATTGTCGTAAGTAACTACTTCACCAGTTTCCAAGATTACTTTTAAGTGCGCCCGATCTCCGCACACTTCCTTAATTTCTTTGATCTCAGAAAAAACTTCACCAATCTGACCAGAGAGAAAGGCTCCGCGATCAATCACCATATCGATCTCGCTAGCACCGGCATCAATTGCATCTTGAGTATCTCGTAGTTTGACTGCAATAGAGGCTCGTCCTGAGGGAAAAGCTGTCGCAACTGCAGCAACTGGAATTTTTGAACCGCCGATTTGATCAAGATGAGTTCTGGCAATCTGCACCATATCGTTGTAAACGCAGATTGCTCCTACATGTGGCACTGTGGAATCTGTTGGATCGGGTCGAACTGCCTTGGTGGCAAGTGAACGAATTTTTCCTGGCGTATCTGCACCCTCCAAAGTCGTTAAATCAACCATACTGATTGCAAGATCTATTGCTTTAGCTTTGCTACTTGTTTTTATGCTTCGCGTAGCCAGCATTGCAGCGCGACTATCTGCTCCGACTTTATCAACGCCGGGTAAGTTATCTAGGAATGAACGAAGCGATCGCTCTGTTCCATCAATAAGTTCCATATTCCTACGCTACCTTCAATAGCTCTCTAAATTCACCCTCAATTAAATCTAAAACAGGTTTTGCGCTCAATTGATCTTTGGCAATGACTTCGATGTAACACTTTATCTTTGGCTCGGTTCCGCTGGGGCGAACTATTACGCGATATTTCTGGTCGAGCCAGATCCGCACACCATCTGTAGGCGGTAAACCATTTGTCGGCTTTTCTAAATCATCAAAGCTAGTAACTTCAAACTGGCCTAACTGTTTGGGCAATGTATTTCGCAACTTTGCCATTACAAATTTGATATCGCTTAATTTATTGGTTCGTATCGAAA
>JBJSWS010000254.1:0-4530 GCA_046085985.1 Actinomycetales bacterium | reverse complement strand
ATCGTCTCCAAGATTGTTCTAATAGACAGCATCTCCGCATGGCGCCTAACTCAAGCGCGCACAGGCGGCGCATTCCTAATTCTCTTTACCTTTTTCATTATTTTCCGCCGCCGTGAATTAAAACCAACTAAAGCTGAACTTCCATGGCTACTTCTCTTTGGCGTTGTTGGCGTTGCCCTGGTACAAGCTCTCTACTTCATTGCAATTGAGCGAATGTATGTTGGGGTTGCACTTCTTATTGAATTTACCGCTCCAATTTGGATCTTAGTTTTCTTACGTTTTATTTTGAAGAAACATGTACCAAATGGACTCTGGTACGCAATTGTCTTAGCGCTCGCTGGTTTATTGATGATTACCCAAATCTGGAATGGTTTGACCCTTGATCAAGTCGGATTAATGGCAGCGTTCTTCGATGCATTCTGTCTTGCAGGTTATTTCTTAATTGGCGATCACCTAAGTAAGACTAAATCCAGCGGTGCCATATCAGTTTGGGGATTTGGCGTTGCATCATTTGCACTTCTATTTTTCTTCCCAGTCTGGGATTACCCTTTCGAAGCGCTCTCTAAAGATATGAACTTACTTGGCGTCTTTGAAGGTCAGACTCTTCCAGGTTGGGTACTTGTACTTTGGATAGTAATTATGGGAACTCTTGCGCCATATTTATTTGTGCTTGCTGGCCTAAAGATTTTAAGCGCATCAACCGCCAGCGTCTTTGGCATGATCGAACCAGTTCTCGCCGGAATGATTGCCTGGTGGTGGCTAAGTGAGAGCCTAAATGGAATTCAATTAATCGGTTGTGTAGTTGTAATCGTCGGTATCGTGATTGCAGATCGTGCCCGGCAACATGCCAAAACTAATTAATAAATAGGGCAATCGCTTTTAAAAGCGGAATTCCAATTATCAAATTAACTGGGAATGTGATTGCCAAGCTTGCTGTGATTGATAGCGATGGATTTGCCTCAGGGACTGCGATCTGAACTGCAGCAGGCGCGGCGATATAAGAAGCGCTGGCACAGAGAATTCCAAGAACAGTTGCGCCGCCAACTGAAAGGCCAGCTAAATCACCGCCAATTACCCCAATTGTTCCTGCAAAGATTGGGAAGAAAATTGCAAAGATTGCGAGACCCGGACCGACTTCTTTAATTGCATGAGATTTGGCGCCCGCCAAAAATCCAAGATGCATTAAGAAGAGCGCCAAGATTCCGGGAAGAAGTTCGACAAAGAATGGCGCAACGCGTTGGTAACCAGTATCTCCTGAAATTGCTCCGATTATTAAGCCGCCCACTAATAAGACAACGGTTTTACCGAAGATGGCTTCTTTAAGAGATTTACTCCAAGAGACTTCACGATTTAAGTGTCTAGTTGCTAAGAAGATTCCGACGATAATTCCGGGGACTTCCATAATTGTTAAGAGCGTTGTGGCAAAACCTTCATAAGAAACTTTGGCATTCTCTAGGAAAACCAGGGCAGCAGTAAAGGTAACTAGCGATGTAGAGCCATAATGAGCAGAGATCGCGCCACGATCTACTTCGGATAAGTTCTTAATCAACTTTAGAAAACTATAGGCAAAGAGTGGAATCAAAATTCCTAGAATCAATGTCGCGATAATTGGAGCAGTAATTCCTGATCCACTTGAGTTTCGAAGAGCAACGCCACCTTTTAAGCCGATACCAAATAATAGGTAGACGGAGATTATTTGATAGACCGGTTCTGGAATCCGAATATCGCTCTTAAAACGGGCTGCGATAAAGCCAAGAGCAAAGACTAGAACTGAAACGGAAGTTAAATTATCTACTGCTAGTTGTAGATTCTCAGACATTAATTATCTTTAACGAATTTATCCGAAGGTGCGGTGTACTTAGGAGCCATATCGGCAAACTTGGCAAAGTGAAGTAGCGATGCAACCGTGACAACTTTGGTCGGACCGTTACGGTGCTTAGCGACGATTAGATCAGCTTCACCGGAGCGATTCTGCGGGTCATATAAATCATCGCGATGTAACAAGATAACAACGTCGGCATCCTGCTCGATCGAACCAGATTCACGTAGATCAGAGAGCATTGGTTTCTTATCGGAACGTTGTTCTGGTGAACGATTTAGCTGGGAGATGGCAATAACCGGAACATTGAGTTCCTTGGCAAGGAGCTTTAATTGTCGTGAGAATTCAGAGACTTCTTGCTGGCGATTTTCGACTTTCTTTCCAGATGACATCAGCTGGAGGTAATCGATGACGACAAGCTTTAGGTCATGGCGTTGCTTTAACCGGCGGGCCTTTGCGCGGATCTCCATCATTGAAAGATTTGGGGAATCATCGATAAATAGCGGAGCATCGTTGATTTCACCCATTCGGCGAGCCAAGCGCGCCCATTCATCATCGCTTAGGGTTCCAGAGCGGATGTTATTTAACGATACGCGAGCTTCGGCAGAGAGCATACGCATCGTAATTTCAGAACGGCTCATTTCAAGCGAGAAGATAACTGAGCAATCACCATTATGAATTGCAGCGTTACGGGCGATATCAAGACCAAGAGTTGATTTACCAACAGCAGGACGAGCTGCAACAACAATCATATTTCCTGGATGTAATCCATTTGTAAGGCTATCTAAATCCTTAAAGCCAGTCTTGATGCCTTCGGCGATATCGCCAGATTGCATCTTTTCAATCTGATCAAGCGCTGCAGGAATTAAAGAATTTAGTTGTACGAAATCTTCACCGGCGCGACGTTCGGTAACTTGATAAACCTCTTGCTCGGCAAGATCTACAACATCATCGATCTCGCCTTCTGCGGCATAACCGAGTTGGACAATCTTTGTGCCGGCTTCGACAAGTCTTCGGGCAATTGCTCGCTCGCGAACAATCTTTGCGTAGTAACCAGCATTTGCAGCAGTAGGAACAGCGGAGATAAGTGTGTGTAGATAAGGTGCGCCACCAACTCTGGCAATCTCGCCACGTTTTGTTAGCTCTGCAGAGACAGTAACTGGATCAGCTGGTTCGCCACGTCCATACAAATCAATAATTACTTCAAAAATTAATTCGTGAGCTGGTCGATAAAAATCTCGGTCGCGAATAATTTCTACAACTTCACCAATGGCATCTTTTGATAAGAGCATGCCACCTAAAACAGATTGTTCTGCGACTAAATCTTGTGGTGGTGTGCGATCAAATTCGGGTATGGCAGAGCGACGATCGTCGTAATTTGGGAGTTCTGCCAAACTCATGTGCGTATCTTCTAAGTGAGCACTGACAGCGCCTAACTGAGAGTTTTCTCCGTGTGGAGTGTGTGTGGATTAGCTGTGGGGAACTGGCCAAAGCCTGTGTGGAGCTTGTGGATGAAATGTGGGTAACTCAAGGTTTTAGCGGTAAATATGCTGTTCAGAAGCGTGATTGCCTGTGAATAAAGATTTTTAGGAGAATCTCAGAAAATGAGATGGGCCCGCCACTAGATGGCGGGCCCAATTTAAAGCGAACTAATTAATCAATAACGTTTACAGTCACATTTGCAGATACGCCAGTAAGCAATGAGATCTTGGCGGTGTGCTTACCAAGATTCTTTACATGCTTAATCAACTTGATCTTGTGACGATCGATATCGATTCCGGTCTCATTCTTAATAACTTGTGCAATATCTTTTTCAGTTACTGAACCAAAGAGACGTCCAGTAGAACCGACCTTTACCTTAATCTCAAGAGTTGCTCCTTCGAGCTTGCCCTTGATCTCGTTGGCATGGTCTTTATCGCGGATCTCACGAGCTTGGCGTGCGCGACGAATACCAGAGATCTGCTTTTCGCCACCATCGCTCCAGGCAATTGCCGAGCCACGTGGAATTAGAAAGTTCCGGGCATAGCCATCTTTTACGGTGACTACATCACCTGCATGGCCAAGGCCAGCTACTTCGCGGGTAAGGATTAATTTCATGGCTTCTCCTTATCGCGCAGTCGAGGTGTAAGGAAGTAACGCAACTTCGCGACTATTTTTAATCGCAGCGGTTACTTGACGTTGGTGTTGGGTGCAAGCGCCAGTAATTCTGCGAGCGCGAATCTTGCCGCGATCAGAGATGTACTTACGTAGCGTTGCTACATCTTTGTAATCGATGTATGTGACCTTATCTCGACAGAATGAGCAAGGCTTCTTCTTTATCTTCTTTAGCGCTGCTTGCGAAATTTTTGGTTTCTGCTTCAGCGTTCTATTGGATCGTGCTCCCATTGTGGTGCTCCTTGTTCTGGGCCCGCTTTCGCGGAATGGTTTATTGGTTTAAAAGGGTGGTTGTTCGTCCGCAGTGGTTGAAGTCCAACCGCCACCAACGCTGGTGGTGGAGGACCAATCATCGCTTGATTCAGCAGGTGCGCTAAAGCTACCGCCACCTTGTTTGGTGGTCTTTGTAACTTTTGCAGTTGCGTTACGTAGCGATGGACCAACTTCATCTACTTCTACTTCGAAGACAGTTCGCTTTTCGCCTTCTTTGGTTTCGTAGGAACGTTGCTTTAACTTTCCGGAGACAATTACGCGCATTCCGCGAGTAAGTGTTTCAG
>JBJSWS010000253.1:0-1547 GCA_046085985.1 Actinomycetales bacterium | reverse complement strand
TAACTAATCCGGAAACTAACCCGCCATCTGCTTTGCCGGCAATCTTTGGTTGCAGGCTCTTCATCACAAGGCCCATTTGAGCAGGGCATGCAGCACCGGTTTCTGCAATTGCTGCGGTAATTAATTCTTTAATCTCTGCTTCACTTAATTGCTTTGGCAGATATTCAGCAATAACAACGCCCTCTGCTTTTTCAGCAGCAGCGCGATCGGCAGCACCTGCTTGCTCAAAGGCTTCGGCAGCTTCACGGCGCTTCTTTGCTTCACGCGATAGAACGGTAATTACTTCGGCATCACTTAAATCTCGCGCCTCTTTACCGGAGACCTCTTCATTCTTAATCGCAGTTAAAACCATGCGAATAGTGCTCGATTTAACTTCATCGCGAGCACGCATCGCCGCGGTTAAATCATTCTGTAGTTTTTCTTTGAGAGACATAGCGGTATCTTCTCACGCCTATGGGATTCAAACTACGCGAAGTTTCGCTACCGATTCTGCCTAAAGGTAGCCCTGCGTTACACGTCCTTCATTTTTCAGACCTTCACTTAACCCCGCGGCGAAAGCGCGAGATCAGGGATATCAGAAGTTGGATTGATTTAAATCCTGATTTAGTAATAAGTACCGGCGATTTCTTAGCCAACAAAGATGCAGTACCGACAGCTCTTCATGCGCTAGATCCATTACTTGATAAGCCAGGACTATTTGTCTTCGGTTCCAATGATTATTACGGACCAGTTATTAAGAATCCGTTTAGATATCTAAAGAGTGATGACGGCACCAGAAAACTTGGCAAGAAACTTCCAGTTTCTGATCTTGATGCTGGGTTAACGGCTCGTGGTTGGAAGAACTTAAATACTTCAAAGGTAACTATGACCGTTAAAGGCATAACTATTGAAGCGCGCGGCACTGATGATGCCCATTTGGAACTTGATGATTATTCACTTGTAAAAGGTAAGAAAGGTGGAGTTGATATCTCAATTGGTGTTACACATGCGCCATATAAACGAGTTCTTGATGCGATGGCAGCCGATTCCTTAGATCTAATCTTTGCTGGTCATACTCATGGTGGCCAAGTTCGCTTACCGTGGTTTGGCGGTAGTCGATCTCTAACAACAAATTGCGATCTACCAAATTGGCGATCACGTGGTCTGACTAAATTTGGTAGCGAACCTTATTTACATGTATCAGCTGGTATGGGTTACAACCCATTTACACCGATTCGACTCTTCTGTCCGCCAGAGGTCTCACTTGTTACTTTGCTTAGTAAAGAATAGGTTTAGATTATGCGCAAAATTCTAGTTGCGGTGCTGTTGTTAAATTTGTTATCACCTCTTCCAAATTCATCGGCAGCAAAGAAATTAGCACCTTCAGAAGCAAAGGTCGGCGCACCTTGCTTAATTAAAGGATTAATTGCAGCAACTCTTGATGGACCCGTTCTGTGTAATAAGAAATGGAAATTAGTTACTGAAAAAAAGGATTCGGTTGAAACTCGCGCTTATCGCATAGTTCTAAAAGAGTATCTTTCTAAACCAGAAGGTGCACTTTCATTAGA
>JBJSWS010000252.1:0-572 GCA_046085985.1 Actinomycetales bacterium | reverse complement strand
GGAGCATCTAATGTGAAGCTAACAATCAAGAAATCTGGAAATAACATTCAAGTTTTGATTACTGATGATGGCGAAGGTCCCAAACGTGGCAAAGGCGGATTAGGAACGGAATGGTTTAATGCAATCGCTGGAAAATCTTGGAGCCTTACACCTAATCCATCAGGTAAAGGCTCCGTTTTAGAGCTTAATATTCCGATAAACGGATAGTTACTTAGTAGGAGCTTGCGCTAAATCTTCTGGAGTATCAGGAAGAGTTTCGCGTGGCATTCCCTTAAAGGTGAAGGTTTCTTTTCCTTCTTCGCCTTCAACGTCGATCAATACGATCTGGCCAGCTTTGATATCACCAAAGAGGATCTTCTCGGATAGCGCATCTTCGATCTCACGCTGAATTGTTCTGCGCAGTGGACGTGCACCAAGTGCTGGGTCATAACCGCGCTTTGCAAGGATTGATTTTGCATTAGCGGTGAGTTCGATTCCAATGTTCTTCTATTTTAAGCGAGTCTCGAGATTTGCGGTCATCAAATCTACGATCTGAATAATTTCGCTCTCGGATAGCTGGTGGAAGACGATGA
>JBJSWS010000251.1:0-1078 GCA_046085985.1 Actinomycetales bacterium | reverse complement strand
CACCTTGATTATCTCCGGTTACTTCGATTTGAAATTGCCAGACGCCTGTAATTGTAGGCACGACAAAAGCTTCGTAACGAGAACTACCAGGCCAGATTTCGCGCATTGCGACCCGTGAAACTTCTTTTCCTTCAGGATTTATTAATAGAGCAAAGGCAGAAAAAGTTTCGTGGCCTTCTCTAATGATTGTTGCCGAAATCGGTAAAGCTTCGCTTGGAATCGCCTTCGCGCCTATCTGCTCGCTTCCAAAGATGGTTACTGGAGCGATATCTAGGATGGGAAAACGTCCAATCATCCAGTTCCTTCAGTATTTCCAGGATCTGCTGCTGTGACATCGGCTAGTCGATATTTGGCAACGGCTTTAGCGACTTTCTTTTCAGAAATTTTTCCTTCTTTTGCCAATTGCGATAGAACGCCAACAGTTATGGATTCCCCATCAACTTTAAAGTGACGTCGCAGCGCACCGCGGGTATCAGATAAACCAAATCCATCAGTTCCGAGTGAGGTGAATCCATTTGGCACCCATGGCGCAATTTGATCTTGAACGGTACGCATGAAGTCACTTACAGCTAAGACTGAACCTTTGTCTTTTGATAGAACTTCTGTTAGATACGCGCTCTTCTTATCTCTTGGATGAAGCAGGTTATGGCGATCAACATCTAGTCCATCTCTTCGTAATTCGTTCCAAGAAGTCACGCTCCAGACATTTGCCTGGATACCCCAATCATCTGCCAATAGTTTCTGCGCTTTCAATGCTGCATTTACCGCAACGCCAGATGCCAAAATATTTGCACGTCTCTTCTTGCGACCTTTCTTAACTGATTTTGCGTAGAGATAAATTCCTTTAAGTAATCCTGCTACATCCAGATTAGCTGGAGCTTCAGGTTGGAGATACGGCTCGTTATAGACGGTTAAGTAATAGAAAATGTTCTCGCTATTTTCGCCATACATTCTACGAAGGCCATCCTTAACAATGTGGCCAACTTCGAAAGCAAAAGCTGGATCATAAGCAACTACTGCGGGATTGGTAGATGCTAGTAATTGAGAATGACCATCTTCATGTTGTAAACCTTCACCA
>JBJSWS010000250.1:0-845 GCA_046085985.1 Actinomycetales bacterium | reverse complement strand
CCAATTGCTCTGGCTTATCGAATTAGCAACGATAATTACGAACTACTATTTCTGGCTTCGCTAGTTTCAGTATTTATTTTATTAAATAAGGGATTTAATGATTCAGTTCACGTGGCAAGGGCTTATTCGCAACTACCAAAGATTGCAGATAGCAAAGATGTTGGCGCTCCAAAATCCTTGTTATTGAAGATGGCACGAGCCCCATTTAAGGTTTTCGCAGTCCAACGTCTCTTTCATTCAGTTGAAATGAGCATCTTGATTCTGCTATTTAGCGCCTCAGAGAATCTCATTCGAGTCGGACTACCTATTGCGTTATTTGTAACTGTGGGACATCTGATTTCAATTCTTGGCTCGAGAAAGCTAGATTCGGCCTCGCGATGATTGCAATTGTTGATGAATTAAAGAGTGGCTTTAGGAATCTCTTTCCTGGCGGACGTTTCCGTTATGTTCTAATAGTCCTTTCCATGCTTGGCGCAGTTATCTCAGTATCAGAACTATTGGTTTTAAAGTTCTTTGTTCAGATTGTGCTTCAAGAAGGAAAGATTGAGCGCAATCAATTCATACTTCTAGGAGCTGGGTTAGCCATCTTCTTCATAATTACTCGGTTGGCTCAGTATTACCAACGAAACTATCGTGTGACTGCATTTGCACGGTCATTCAAATCTCTTAAGAAAGCCAGGAAAAAAGGCGCAGGTAATCCAGAATGGGCGATGGCTTTTGAGATTTCATCAATATTGACAAGCGCGACTCAATTATTTGCAGTACTGCTATTCATAATTATTCTTGAACCGCTTTTTGCGATTTTGAATTTTGTAGTAATACTTGCAGTGTTAACTTATATTGCC
>JBJSWS010000249.1:0-2520 GCA_046085985.1 Actinomycetales bacterium | reverse complement strand
GGAACTGCTGAGTATCTCTGGAGCAAGAAGCACGTTGTTCCATTTCTAAAGGTTGACAATGGTCTTGCAGTAGAGGCCGATGGCGTTCAATTGATGAAGCCAATCCCAGAGTTACAAGCGCGAATCGCAGCTGCAAATAAGCATGGCGTATTCGGAACCAAGATGCGCTCGGTAATTAATCTTGCTAATCCAGCAGGAGTTACCGCGATAGTTAAACAACAATTTGAGATCGGCAAGGAAATTATTGCCGGCGGCTTAGTTCCAATTATTGAGCCGGAAGTAAATATTAAGAGCCCAGAGAAAGAAGAAGCAGAGAACTTACTAAAGAAATCTCTAATTGAATTTGCCGATAGCCTCTCTGGCGATCAGAACATCATGCTTAAGTTAACAATTCCAACAACTACAAATCTTTATCAGGAATTGGTATCTCATCCACGAGTTGTGCGAGTTGTTGCACTCTCTGGTGGTTATTCTCGAGATGATGCAAATAAATTACTTGCACAGAACAATGGTGTTATTGCGAGCTTCTCACGTGCTCTTGTCGAAGGTCTAACTGCGCAACTTAGCGATGCAGATTTCGATAAGGCGCTCGATGCCTCAATTCAGAGCATCTATGAGGCCTCGATAAAGTAATTTGTTAGCGCGTGGGTAACCTTGTTACCCTTGCTCAGCAGAATTGGTAGATTGCCCGAGCGGCCAATGGGAGCGGACTGTAAATCCGCCGGCTTACGCCTTCAGTGGTTCAAATCCACTATCTACCACAAAACTTCAGTTAGGTTAGAAAGATATGTATCCAATCTCGCAATGCTCACTAGAAATAGTTGAGCAGGCTGCATCCAAGTTACGCGGTGGCGCTGTAGTCGCTTTCCCAACTGAGACTGTTTATGGCTTGGGAGTTGATGCAGAAAATGAGAGTGCGATTGCACGTATGTATCAAATTAAAGGAAGACCAACAGATCATCCAGTGATTGTTCATATCGCAGATATCAATGAAGTTAATTATTGGGCAAGCGAGATTCCAGAGTATGCAATTTCATTAATGCGAAAGTTTTGGCCAGGACCAATGACATTAATCCTGCCACGAAGTTCTAATGCCAAAGATTTCATTACCGGTGGCCAAGATTTTGTGGGAATTAGAATCCCAGATAATTCTGTCGCGCTAAATTTATTACGGTCCTTTACTCGCTTTGGAGGCCATGGCGTAGCAGCGCCAAGTGCAAATCGATTTGGCTCGGTTTCACCAACGTCAGCTAAAGATGTGGCCGAAGAGATCGGCGATCTCTTGGCAAAAGAAGATTTGATTCTAGATGGTGGAGATTGCGAAATTGGCGTGGAGTCGACAATTATTGATTGCAGCCGTGCTCTACCAAGAATTCTGCGCCTTGGGGCGATTACTGAAGAGATGATTAAAGAGGTGACTCCGATTGATCTAGATAACGATCTAACTGAGATCAGAGTCTCTGGATCTTTAACGAGGCATTATTCGCCAAAGGCAAAAGTCGTTCTGGAAGGAGAAGTAAATCCAGGGGATGGCTTTATTGCGATGGGAGATATTGAAACACCAAACGGTGCAATCAGATTAGCCGCACCAAATTCAATTAATGACTACGGCAGATTTCTCTATAGCGCGCTGCGAAGTGGAGATTCCCAGAATCTCTCACGAATTGTTGTAATTCCGCCTAAGGGTGATGGTTTAGCGGCAGCAATTCGTGACCGAATATCCAGAGCAAGCGCATAGTTAACGGACAGTATTCTTTAAGGAAAAAAAGGATAGATTTACCTAATGAGAAAATTAATTGCACCTTTGACCGCGCTATTTCTAGCGATTGGCTCCTTTGCTACACCAGCTAATGCTGCCCCTCGCCACATAACAGTAAGTGGCGTAGGAACTGCGATGGTCACGCCAGATGCGGTCCGATTCTTTGCATCAGTTTCAAATGTAGGTGCAACAAATAAGGTGGCTCTCTCTGCAGCCACCAAGTCAGCAAATGCAGTAAGAGATGCGCTAAAAGCAAACGGCATTGCAACTCGAGATATTAAGACTTCATCACTAACTGTTTATCCAGAATATAGCTATAACCAAAATATCTCTGAGTTAATTGGTTATCGCGCAACCCAATCTTTTACTGTCGTAATCCGTAAAGCTGATAACGCAGGAACTGTGATTGATGCGGTAGTTGATGGCGCTGGCGATGCAGTGCAGATCAATGGCGTTGCACCATTCTTAGTTGATGGAACAGCTGCTACTCAGGTCGCAAGGCAAGCTGCCGTTAAAGATGCCCGCGCACGTGCCGCTTCTTACGCGAAGTTACTTGGCCAATCACTAGGTCGAGTTATTTTCTTAACTGAGGCGAGCGCGCCTTCATATGTATTTCCAATGCTCGGAACTGAAAAGGCCGCTGATTCCACCCAGATTGATCTTGGTGAGAGTGAAGTTTCAGTAACAGTTACGGTGCGCTGGGCGCTAAATTAAATCTGGCTAATTAGCTCGATGTAATCAGCTGCAACAGTTGAACTTTG
>JBJSWS010000248.1:0-10305 GCA_046085985.1 Actinomycetales bacterium | reverse complement strand
GATCCTTCTGGTTCATTTTCTGAAGATCAGTACATGAACGCAATCGATTTCCTAAAAGGCAAAATTGCTGACGGCTTCATTAGAAAAGTCAAAGGAAATTCTTATTCCGAAGATCTGGTAAATGGCGATGCAGTAGCAGTTATTGGTTGGTCCGGAGACCTATTCATTCTCAAGTCTGAGAACGATAATAAATTTGATTTTGCTATTCCAGAATCAGGCGGAATGCTCTGGTCAGATAATATGTTGATTCCATCAACTTCTACGCATAAGAAGAATGCAGAACTCTTGATGAATCACTACTACGACCCAGCCGTTGCAGCTGAAGTTGCAGCTTACGTAAATTACATCTGTCCGGTAGAAGCTGCCCAGCCTGAGTTAGAGAAGATTGATCCTGCATTGGCAGAAAGTCCTTACATCTTCCCTGATGCAGCAACTTTGGCGAAGGTCAAGGTATTCCGCTCTGTGACCGCCGATGAGCAGACTCTGTTCCAATCTGCTTTTGACGAAGCAATCGGAAATTAATCTTTATGGCGGGCCAGAAGGTCGCACAAGACACTGGTGATTTAGTTCTAAATCGCGTTTCTAAATATTACGGTGATTTTTGCGCGGTTGATGATCTCTCCTTGACTGTCCCAGATGGTTCATTCTTTGCACTTCTTGGACCTTCCGGTTGTGGCAAAACAACGACTCTAAGAATGATTGCTGGCCTTGAGGAACCAACTCAAGGCACAATCAATATTGGCGATACCGATATAACAACTCAAAAACCATATCGCCGAAATGTAAATACGGTTTTTCAAAATTATGCACTCTTCCCGCATCTGACAATTTTCGAAAATGTTGCCTTTGGACTTCGTCGTCGCGGAATGAAGGATGTAAAGAATGAAGTTCTAAATGCACTTGAACTCGTCGAATTAGCCCATCTTGCAGAGCGAAAGCCTGGTCAATTATCTGGCGGTCAGCAACAACGAATTGCGGTGGCACGTGCGATTGTTAATCGTCCAGAAGTCCTATTGCTTGATGAACCTCTTGGAGCTCTTGATCTTAAGTTGCGGCGTCAGATGCAGATTGAATTGAAACGAATTCAAACTGAAATTGGCATCACTTTTATCCATGTAACTCACGACCAAGAAGAAGCCATGACAATGGCAGACACAATTGCGGTTATGAATCAAGGAAAGATTGAACAGATGGGGTCGGCGACAGACTTATATGAGGCGCCAAAAACTGCTTTCGTTGCAAACTTCTTGGGTCAATGCAATCTGATTAAAGCTAAGGTCCAATCCAGAGCGGCAGGTAATGCTGTCGTAAGCGCTAAGGGTCACACTTTTGAAATCCCACTTTCTCGAGTCTCAACTGATTCAGATTCAGTACTTTTGGGAGTACGTCCAGAGAAGCTTCGTCTGGATGATTCTGGAATAAATTCGATTAAAGATTGCATAGTTACTGATCGATCCTTCGTTGGAACTTCTACTCAGTATCTTTTGAAGACACCGTGGGATTTAGAGCTGATTGCATTTGAGCAGAATGACGAAGGTCTTCACGATCTACATGTCGGCGACAAAGTCTCTGTTGAATGGGATCCAGAACATACATTTGGTCTAGATGGCTCTCAAGATATAAACGCCGGCGCTGACTTAGACGAAGAAGAATAATTAGATGGCATTTCTTCACGCGGCTACCGGTAATCATTCTGGACCGAAAAGTGGATTGAAATCCAAATCCTGGACGCCATACTTACTACTGGCTCCTGGTTTGATCTGGTTAATCACGTTTTTTATTTTTCCAATTCTCTCTTTAGCCAGCACTTCAACGATGGTTCGACCAGAAGGTGCGCAGATCGGCACTTACGTACAAGAACTTAGATTTGCCAATTACATAGATGCCTTCCAAGCAAATCAAGAGCAATACATTCGTTCTTTTGTTTATGCGGCAATCGCTACTTTATTAGCGCTTGCAATTGCTTATCCGCTTGCCTACATGATTGCATTTAAATCCGGGAAATATCGAAATATTCTTTTGGTGATGGTAGTTGCGCCATTTTTTACCTCATTCCTACTTCGCACGGTGGCTTGGACTCAGATTCTTGGAGATGAAGGGCCGATTGTTTCGACCTTGAAGTTGCTCCCATTTGTCGGTGATTCAATGCGACTTACATCAACACCTTTTGCAGTTGTCTCCGGTTTAACTTATAACTTTCTGCCATTTATGACTCTGCCACTTTACGCAAGTTTGGAACGTATTGATCCTAGAACTTTAGAAGCGGCGGGAGACCTTTATGCAAATGGATTCACGACTTTTCGCAAAGTAACGGTGCCACTTTCTATGCCGGGCGTGGTCGCTGGCACATTGTTGACCTTTATTCCGGCCGCAGGTGATTATGTGAATGCCGCAATCTTGGGAAGCCCCAGCACAAAGATGATTGGAAACGTAATCGAATCTCGTTTCTTTGCCGTTGTGGATTATCCAACCGCTGCTGCGCTCTCATTTACTTTGATGGCGACTATTTTGATACTCGTCACTTTATATATCCGTCGCTCCGGAACGGATGAGTTAGTATGACAAAAGACTTATTGCCAAGACCATCACTTTCGCACCGCACTGGACGGTGGTTCTCTCGAAACTTGATCAGGATCTACGCCGTACTGGCATTTATTTATCTATTTATTCCCGTGGCTTATACATTTGCATTCTCATTTAATGATGCAGGTAAGAGCAACTTAGTTTGGAAAGGTTTTACTCTAGACAACTGGAAGAATCCCTGTGGAGCGCCGCAGGTTTGTACTGCAGTAGCCAACTCATTGCAGATAGGAATTATTTCGACATTGCTTGCGACCATTTTGGGCACAATGATCGCCTTTGCAATTGGGCGACATAAATTTAGAGGAAGAAAAACTACAAATCTCTTGATATTTCTACCAATGGCAACGCCGGAGGTTGTACTTGGCGCATCGCTTCTTGCGATGTTTCTAAATCTGCGGATCAATCCAGGTTTCTGGACAATCGTTATAGCCCATGTCATGTTCTGTATCTCTTTTGTGGTGGTAACTGTGAAAGCTCGAATTGCCAGCCTCGATCCCAAGCTAGAGCAGGCAGCTATGGACCTTTATGCCAATGAGCGAGAGACTTTTAGATATGTAACGTTACCTCTGGTGATGCCAGGAATCGCAGGCGCTGCTTTATTGGCCTTCTCTCTCTCATTCGATGATTTCATCATCACCAATTTCAACTCTGGAATTGTCAGTACGTTCCCAAAATTTGTTTATGTATCGGCAGCGCGTGGAATTCCAGCGCAGGCCAATGTAATAGGTAGCGCTATGTTCTTTATCGCCTTAATCATCGTAATCGTGGGCCAGGTAGTAAGTCGCCAACGTAAGAGAGGCTAATTACCTCTACAAAGTTCCACCTTTCGCCATTACTATTGCCCAACTGTCGAAAGGAAGATGATGGCTCTCAATAAGGATCCCAAGTCATTTACAAAAATCACTCTAGACGAGGGTGAGATGCCAACCCAGTGGTACAACATCATTCCTGATTTACCTGCGCCACCACCACCTCCGCTACATCCAGGAACCTTGCAGCCAGTGGGACCTGAAGATTTAGCGCCACTATTTCCAATGGATTTAATTCTCCAAGAAGTTTCCAGCGATAGTTACATTGATATTCCAGGCGAAGTTCTAGATGTTTATCGCCAATGGAGACCCTCGCCTCTATATAGAGCAAGAAATTTAGAGAAAGCGCTCGGTACTCCGGCACGTATTTACTACAAGTACGAGGGTGTATCTCCAGCAGGATCACATAAGACAAATACTTCAGTGCCACAAGCTTTCTACAATAAAAAAGCTGGTAAGAAGAAAATTACGACTGAAACTGGTGCGGGTCAGTGGGGAACAGCACTTTCCTATGCTTGCGCACTATTTGGCCTTGACTGCGAAGTTTGGCAAGTTGGTGGCTCTTATGATGCCAAGCCTTATCGCCGATTAATGATGGAAGTTTTCGGAGCTAAAGTTCATCGCTCGCCTTCAAATTTAACAGAAGCCGGAAGAAAGTTAGCTGCAGATCCAAAGAATCATTCGGGATCTCTTGGAATCGCAATTTCTGAAGCCGTAGAAGTAGCTGCACAGGATCCAGATGCGGCATATGCACTTGGTTCAGTGTTAAATCACGTCCTTCTTCACCAAACGATTATCGGGGAAGAAGCGCTACTTCAACTAGCAAAAGTCGGCGATACGCCTGATCTACTCGTTGGATGTACTGGTGGCGGTTCAAACTTCGCCGGACTTTCATTCCCATTTATTCGTGAGAAATTAAAAGGCAAAATGAGTCCAGAGATCAGAGCAGTCGAACCTGCCTCCTGCCCTTCATTAACTCGCGGAGTTTATGCATATGACTTTGGTGATACTGCAGGCATGACGCCACTTATGAAGATGCATACCTTGGGACATGACTTCATCCCAGATCCAATTCATGCTGGCGGACTTCGCTACCACGGAATGTCACCGTTAATCAGCCACATCTACGAACTTGGATTGATGACGGCAACTTCCGTACAGCAAACAGAGTGCTTCTCTGCTGCAATTCAATTTGCAAGAACAGAAGGAATTGTCCCTGCCCCTGAACCAACACATGCGATTGCTATTGCGATCCAAGAAGCTTTAAAGGCAAAAGAAACAGGGGAAGAGAAAGTAATTCTCACAGCTCTTTGTGGCCACGGACACTTTGATCTTGCTGCGTATGATCAATATCTGCGCGGAGAGATGAAGGATTCCGTACTTACCGATGCCGACTTTGCTTCGGCATTGGCAGCACTTCCTAAGGTCTAAGGTAGGCACGTGACCAATATCGGAAATATGTATGGTCCTAATTTCACATTCCTTGGAATTCCGGCATGTGATTTAGATAAGCCTGAGACGTACAAGGGCGCTGATGTAATAATTATTGGCGCGCCAATCGATAGTGGAACATCTCATAGATCGGGCGCAAAGTTCGGTCCACAAGCAATTCGTATGGGCGATTACTTACCGCATGATGGTGAAAGACCGCATTTAGCATTACGGATAGATGGCCTGAAGGCGCTCAAAGTATTTGATGCCGGTGATTTAATGATGCCACCAGGAAACTTAACTGAATCGCTAAAAATACTTCGGGCAGCAACTGAGAAAATTTCGCGCGCGGGTGCGATTGCAGTTGTACTTGGCGGGGATCATTCAATTGCTTCAGCAGATGTTGCTGGCATTGCCGATCATCGCGGGCAAGGAAAGATTTCCATGATTCATTTTGATGCCCATGCGGATACTGGCGATCTGCAATTTGGTGCACTTGTGGGGCACGGAACGCCGATGCGACGGTTGATTGATTCTGGCGCTGTGCGCGGCGATCGTTTTCTTCAACTTGGACTTCGCGGTTATTGGCCAGATGATGCCACTTTAAATTGGATGCACGATCAAGGAATGCGCTCTTATGAGATGACAGAGATTCATCATCGCGGATTAAATAATGTTTTGGATGAATCATTCGCTCGCTTAACCGATGGTTGCGATGGAGTATTTCTCTCAGTTGATATTGATGTAGTCGATCCTGGGATGGCGCCAGGAACTGGAACACCTGAGCCAGGTGGAATGACCTCTCGAGAACTTTTGGAATCAGTTCGCAGAATTTGTCTGGAACTTCCTGTTGTAGGAATTGATGTGGTGGAAGTTTGTCCGCCATTTGATTCTGCTGATATCACTGCAATTCTTGCAAACCGAGTTGTTCTGGAAGCCGTGAGTGCAATTGCAAAGCGCAAGAGTGGCGAAAGTTATTCGCCTACCAAGAACTTACTTGATCGCTAGATTTTTGAAATAGCTTCGTCAAGAATACTTAGAGCTTCCTTCAATAAATCATCTGGCATCACAAGCGGTGGAAGAAGTCGAATGACATTTCCATATGTACCAGCTGAAAGAAGTAGGACTCCCTTTTGTAGGCAATACTTGATAATTGCAGCTTGCGCATCGGCATTAGGTTCGTGAGTTCCAGGCTTAACAAACTCTAAAGCCTGCATTGCGCCACGGCCTCGGACATCGCCGACGATTGAATACTTATTCTTCATTTCATTTAGAGCAGCAGAAATAATCTTTCCTTGAGCAGCGGCACGCTCTACTAGTTTTTCTTCCTCAATCGTTGCGATTGCGCCAAGTGCAGCTGCGCAGGCAATCGGAGAACCACCATAAGTTCCACCAAGACCACCGGCATGAACCGAATCCATTATTTCTGCTCGTCCTGTTACGCCAGCAAGCGGAAGTCCACCTGCAATGCCTTTTGCGGTCGTGATGAGATCTGGAACGATTCCTTCATCTTCACAAGCAAACATCTTTCCAGTACGCGCAAAGCCAGTTTGAACTTCATCAGCGATAAATACAATGCCATTCTCATTGCAGAATTTAACAAGCCCTGGCAAGAAGCCTTTAGGTGGAACAACAAATCCACCTTCTCCTTGAATTGGCTCGATAACTATGCAAGCCACATTCTTAGCGCCGACTTCTTTTTCAATTTTGTGAATCACCGTTTCTAGCGCTTCACGTTCACATGCCTCCGCGCCACCTGGCCAGCGATACGGATATGCCATCGGCATTCGGTAAATCTCTGGTGCAAATGGGCCAAAACCATCTTTATAAGGAATATTTTTAGCAGTCATTCCCATCGTTAAGTTTGTACGACCGTGGTAGCCATGTTCAAAAACAATTACTGCCTGTCGATTGGTGAATTTACGGGCAATTTTGACGGCATTTTCAAGAGCTTCAGCGCCAGATGTAAATAGTGCAGATTTCTTCTTATGAGTTCCTGGAGTCAACCTATTTAGCGCTTCACTAACTTCGATATATCCAAGATAAGGAGCGACCATAAAACAGGTGTGAGTGAAAGCTTCAACTTGTTCTGTTACATTTTTTACGACGCGAGCCGCTGAGTTACCAACGCTAACAACAGCAATTCCTGCTCCCATGTCAATTATGGAATTACCATCTACATCGACGATTACTCCGCCACCTGCCTTATCAACCACTACTGGTACAGCCATTCCTAAACCGGCAGAAACTGCCTCGCCACGTCTTTTAATAATGGATTGGGATTTAGGTCCAGGAATTTCTGTAACGAGTTTTCGCTGCTGAGGTAGGTTAGGTCCGAATGTCATTTAGCCATTCTATCTCTTGCCAATCTAACTCCCACTTTCTGAGAGAATTCCCTCATGCGCGATGTAGTAATCCTCGGATCTACCGGGTCAATCGGGGTTCAAGCGCTTGAAGTCGTCGCTGGTCATCCAGATAAATTCAAAGTAGTTGGGTTGGCGGCTGGATCAAAGAATCTCGAATTACTCGCTAAACAAGCCAGAGATTTTCATGTGCCCGTCGTCGCAACGACTGGTGATGGTAAAAAACTTCGTGAACTCCTTGGCAACGTAGAAGTAATAGATGGGACAGATTCGGCCAGCTCAATTGCGGCAATTTCAACTGACGTAGTTCTAAATGGAATCACGGGCTCCATCGGCCTGGGTCCGACATTATCGGCGCTAGAAGCCGGAAATACAGTTGCGTTGGCGAACAAAGAATCACTTGTAGCAGGAGGCGACTTAGTAGTAGCCCATGGTCGCGATCGCATCATCCCAGTTGACTCGGAACACTCGGCAATATTTCAATCATTAAAATCGGGGAAAACTGAAGAAGTATCAAAATTTATTTTGACTGCAAGTGGTGGACCATTTAGAAATCGCGTTGATATTTCTGATGTAACCGTAGAAGAAGCGCTTGCTCATCCAACATGGAATATGGGTGAGGTTGTAACAATTAACTCAGCCACCCTTGTGAATAAAGGTTTAGAAATTATCGAAGCTCACTATTTATTCGATATTCCGTACAATAAGATTGAAGCGGTAATTCATCCACAATCAATTGTTCATTCATTGGTCGAATTTGTAGATGGTTCAACAATTGCCCAAGCCTCACCGCCAAATATGAAGGGTCCAATTGCATACGCGCTTTCCTATCCGGGACGTATCGACGGCGCTATTCCTGCAATTGATTGGAAAGAATCACATTCTTGGAATTTTGAACCAATTGATCATGCAAGATTTCCTAGTATCGAATTAGCAAGACGATGCGGCGCTATGGGTGGGGCCGTGACTGCGATGTTTAACGCCGCAAATGAAGTTGCAGTGGCTGCTTTCCTTAAGAAACTCATTACATTTCCAGCGATAGTTGAGACTATTGAAAGAGTTGTGAATAAACTGGCCTCATCTGCACCAGAAATAATTCGGGATATCCAGGATGTCACCGCAATCGAGAATGATGCACGTCGGGTAGCGCAAGAGGCGCTCTCTTAACGTATAGGAGTTCATGTGGGCCTTGTCGGCGTGCTTGCTTTCATAATTGCGCTTCTTTTCTCGGTTATGGTTCACGAGTTTGGACATTACATAACTGCCAAGCGATATGGCATGCGCGTCACTGAGTTCTTCCTTGGATTTGGAAAGAGACTCTGGTCAACCCAGCGTGGCGAAACTGAATTTGGCGTTAAGGCGATTCCAGCAGGTGGTTATTGCCGCATCTCAGGAATGTCGCCTCGGGAAATCTTGCCGCCCGAAATTGAAGAGCGTGCATATTTCCGGGCCAAGACTTATCAAAAGCTAATAGTTTCTGGGGCTGGCTCATTTCTACATTTTGTTCTTGGGTTTCTCCTGCTATTTCTCTTATTCGCCGGAGTCGGTGTCGCCAGACCTCTTCCAGTAATTTCCGAGGTAATTCCTTGCGTTCCAAAGTCAACTCAATGCACAGAGACCGATCCCATTTCTCCTGCAAAATCTGCTGGCTTATCTACCGGTGATCGCATCGTTGGAATTAATGGTCAACAAGATCCTGATTGGGAAGATATATCGCCAATTCTTCGAGATTCTGCAGGAAAAGAAATCAACTTAATTATTGATAGATCTGGCGATGAATTCTCAATCAAAATCAAGCTAGCAGCCCGAATAGTTGAAGGTGTAGAACGTGGTTACCTTGGCATAACCAATGAGATCGGCTTAGTTCGTTCCAACCCAATTTCATCCATTAATTATTCATTTCGTGCTACCGGAGACCTAATTGTTGGATCTATAAAAGCATTGGTAAATCTGCCAGCGCAAATACCTGACCTCTTAGGGCAAACTTTTCTTGGGCAAGAGCGAAACTCAGATGGTTTAGTTGGGATTGTCGGGGTTGCTCGCGCAACAGGAGAGACAGTTTCTAGTGGAATTTTGACTACAGGTGAAAAGCTTGCAACCTTTATTTTGATTGTTGCCTCGCTAAATATATTTGTTGGAATCTTTAATTTACTTCCTATTTTGCCGCTAGATGGTGGCCATATGGCGATTGCAATTTATGAAGGCATCAGAAGGCAGATCTATCGACTACGTGGTAGGGCAGAACCTGGCAAAGTGGATGTGGAAAAATTGACGCCGATAACTGCCATAGTCTTGGTCTTTCTAATATTCCTTACAGTCCTCTTATTAATTGCAGATATCTTCAATCCAATTAACTTGAATATCTGAGCAGAGGCTTTAGATACCGTAAACCCAGGTAATCAAGAAAATTGCGATTACCAGGTATCCCGCGATCATCCAAGGTTTCATTTGAGCAACTATAACTCCTAAGGCAGAATAGGGACATGGTTGACCTAGGAATTCCGCAAGCTCCACTTCCGACCTTGGCGCCACGTCGTAAAACTAAACAACTCAAACTAGGAAGTGTCCTAGTAGGCGGTGATGCGCCAGTAAGTGTTCAATCAATGTGCACCACTGTTACCGCTGATGTGAATTCGACCTTACAACAGATTGCAGAATTAACCGCAGCTGGTTGCCAAATTGTCAGAGTTGCAGTCCCAAGTCAAGACGATGCAGATGCCCTAAGTCAGATTGCAAAGAAATCACAGATTCCAGTCGTAGCTGATATTCATTTTCAACCTAAATATATTTTTGCAGCAATTGATGCCGGCTGCGCTGGTGTACGTGTCAACCCCGGAAATATTAAGCAATTTGATGACAAGGTTAAGGAAGTAGCGAAAGCCGCCGGCGATGCCGGTATCCCAATTCGAATTGGTGTAAATGCTGGCTCGCTTGACCCAAGACTCCTAGCCAAATACGGAAAGGCCACTCCGGAAGCGCTAGTGGAATCGGCTCTCTGGGAAATAGGTCTTTTTGAGGAGCATGGTTTTACTGATATCAAGATTTCAGTTAAGCATCACGATCCAGTGACAATGGTTAAGGCATATCGACTACTTGCCGCTAAATGTGACTACCCACTT
>JBJSWS010000247.1:0-2297 GCA_046085985.1 Actinomycetales bacterium | reverse complement strand
CCACGGCATGAGTATGACGCGGGCCACCGGAAATGCCAAGCAGGCGCGGAAGGCGCGAACGCAACGAGTCGTGCATAAAATTTCCGACAATGAGCGGGACACACTTATTGAGTTAGAGATAAATAATGGCCGAGCGAACCGCGCTAAAGTAAACCAAAACCCAGTCCGTAGCCAGCGCGCCATCCAAGGGCTAGTTAAAGCAATCTGTTTCTCGCCGGAAGATTTGGATCTAGTTCGCGGCGACCCAAGTGAACGGCGAACATTTTTAGATCATCTATTAATTCAACGCAACCCTCGGCTAGGCGGCGTTATTAGTGATTACGAAAAGGCTCTAAAACAACGAAATACCTTATTGAAAGCCCGCGCTCCAGAGAGCACCCTGCATCCCTGGAATGAACATTTAGCAAACTTCGGCGGCGAGGTTATTGCAGCACGCTTGAAGTTAATCCGCGATTTAACGCCCCATTTAATTAACTCTTATGAAAATATCTCTGTAAAAAAGAAACCCTCTTTAGAGTACAAATCTAATTTAGATAAATTAAGTGAAACTAAAGAAGAGAATAAAGAAGAGTTACTTAGAAAAATTAGTGAAGTTAGTTATCAAGAACGCGAACGAGGAATCTCTTTAGTCGGCCCACACCGTGATGATCTTCTTTTAAATCTTGGGGAACACCCCGTTAAAGGTTTTGCTAGCCATGGTGAGTCTTGGTCAATTGCGCTCTCCCTTCGTTTAGCAAGTTATCTACTTTTGAAAGCAGATGGCGATAATCCAATACTTATCTTGGATGATGTCTTCTCAGAGCTCGACCAAAATCGCCGCGAGCGACTCGCAAAGTTAACCGAATCGACTGAACAAACATTCATTACAGTTGCAGTTGCTAATGATTTACCGGAAGGTTTAACCGGAAAGAAATACACAGTTGTAGCAGGTGTTGTTAAATGAAACACGATATCGCTCGCGAGCTATTTAAGGCTTATCGCACCAAGGTTCGCAAACGTGATTATAAAGAGGATGAAGAGCGCACCCACCGCGATGATCCAGAACAACTCAGTTCAATTCTAAAGAATTTAACTAATACAAAAGATTGGCAGCGCGGTTTAGCTGAAGGAAATTTATTTACCAATTGGGCAAAAATTGTTGGTAATGAAATTGCAGAGCATTGCGAACCAATCACAATCTTTGAAGGTCGCTTAACAATTCGCGCTGCTTCAACAGCTTGGGCAACTCAATTACGATTACTAGAGAGCGATTTACTTAAAACAATTCAAAATCAGAGCGAAGGCGCCGCTATAGAGGCCCTGGCAATCATCGGCCCAAATGCGCCTTCTTGGAAGCGAGGGCTACGCACGATCCGCGGCGCCAGAGGCCCACGCGATACCTACGGCTAAACCAGAGGCTCACCAACCTTCTAAACGCTCGCCTAATCCACATCCAGAGCCATTTTTTGGGTGGCCCACATCTTGCCAACCACTAAGATTTGGGGGTACCCAGGCCGTATTTCGGGCCAGAGCCGGTTCTAAAGGGGTTTAGGTGGCGGATAAGAAGGTCTCTCGTGCTTATGACGCGAGCGCTATTACCGTGCTCGAAGGTCTTGAGGCGGTACGTAAACGCCCCGGTATGTATATCGGATCTACTGGCGAGCGCGGCTTACATCATCTTGTCTACGAAGTCGTCGATAACTCTGTCGATGAAGCACTTGCTGGTTATTGCACCGAAATAAATGTGGCGCTGCTTAATGATGGCGCAGTTCGTGTAACAGATAACGGTCGTGGAATTCCAGTTGATATTCATCCAGTTGAAAAGAAACCAGCACTTGAAGTTGTCTTAACAGTTCTACATGCTGGCGGAAAGTTCGGCGATGGCGGTTATTCAGTCTCTGGCGGATTACATGGCGTTGGTGTTTCGGTTGTTAATGCGTTAAGTCGAGATCTAAAAGTAAATGTTAAACGTGATGGCTTTACCTGGGAGCAAAGTTACAAACTCGGAGTCCCAACAGCGCCACTTAAAAAAGGTAGCGCCACTGATCAAACCGGAACTGAAATTACTTTCTGGCCATCTGCCGATATCTTTGAAACGACAGTCTTCTCATTTGAAATTCTCTCAACTCGTTTTCGAGAGATGGCGTTTTTAAATAAAGGATTGAAAATTACGCTGCGTGATGAGCGCGATAGCCATGTTGACGAAAAAGGAAATCCAATCTCCGTTGAATATTGTTATGAAGGCGGAATTGTTGATTTTGTTAAACATCTAAATACCACCAAAGGCGTCACTCATAAATCCATAATCGCTTTCGAAG
>JBJSWS010000246.1:0-5845 GCA_046085985.1 Actinomycetales bacterium | reverse complement strand
CCTTCCATGTTTGAACCTGTTCATGGCTCTGCTCCAGATATCGCCGGTAAAGGAATCGCAGACCCAACAGCGACTGTGATGTCAGTTGCCATGATGCTTCGTCATCTCGGACACGATTCTGCAGCTATGGATATTGAGAAAGCAGTAGAACTTGATCTTGCAAAACGAGGAGATTCCAAGCGGAGTACTTCGCAGATTGGTGATGCTTTATTGGAGGCGATAAAGTGAAGATAAATGTAAGGCCTAATTCCAACTTAGTTGCGGATTCGCTTCGCGAAAAATATGTTGCCGAACCTGGATTCGGTAAGTACTTCACTGATCATATGGTTACCGCAGAATGGAATCAGCAACTAAGTTGGAATTTGGCCTTACATTTATCTTCACTTTATCGCCTCCAATAAAGCATCACCAATCTGCGAAGTACTCCGCTTGGAGTCTCCTCGTTTTGCAAGATCGAGTTCTACTGCTTTCTCAATATCCATAGCTGCAGCATCTTGTCCAAGATGACGAAGCATCATGGCCACCGACATCACAGTCGCTGTTGGATCTGCGATTCCTTTACCGGCGATATCTGGAGCAGAGCCATGAACAGGTTCAAACATGGAAGGGAATTTACCTTCTGGATTTATATTTCCAGAGGCAGCCAGACCGATTCCACCACATATAGCTGCGGCAATATCCGTCAAAATATCGCCAAATAAATTATCCGTTACGACCACATCAAAACGATCTGGATTAGTTACAAAAAACATGGAGGCTGCGTCAACGTGTAGATAGTCTGTTTGGACTTCTGGAAACTCCTTGGCAACTTCATTAAAAGTTCTGGTCCAAAGTCCACCAGCTCGCACGAGAACATTGTTCTTATGAACTAACGTCAATTTCTTTCTTGGACGCTTCATTGCGCGTGCAAAGGCATCTCGAATTACTCTCTCGGCACCTTTGCGCGTATTCAAACTTTCTTCAGTGGCAATCTCCGATTCCGTGCCCTCTGCCAAGACGCCACCAGCGCCCACATATGGGCCTTCGGTTCCTTCTCTAACAACTAGGAAATCAATTTTTGACTCAGTTTTTAGCGGTCCTGTTACTCCGCCATAGAGCCTTGCTGGACGAAGATTGATGTATTGATCAAATGCGAATCTAAGTTTCAACAGCAAGCCGCGTTCCAACACTCCGCTTGGTACTGATGGATCTCCGACGGCGCCCAAGAGAATTACATCGAAATTCTTTAACTCCTCAAGCGTCGCATCCGGCAAGGTTTCACCAGTCTTATGCCAAAACTTGGCACCCAGTTCAAATTCCTTCTTTTCAATTGCAAATCCATACTTGGTACTAAGAGCATCGAGAATTCTAAGTCCCTGTGCAACGACTTCAGGACCGATACCGTCGCCGGCGATTACTGCAAGTTTTATCTTCGTCATTATCGTAGAGATACCGTTCTCGCTAAGGTGGCTCCGGTAGCAGAACCTACTTTCTTTACTAATTCTTGCGGAATTGCTGAGTCGACAGTGATGACCATTAACGCTTCGCCACCTGCGGTACTTCTAGCGACCTGCATACTTGCAATATTGATATTGTTTTTACCGAGACTATCTCCCACAATTCCAACTACTCCAGGTCGATCTGTGTATTTCAAGAAGAGTAGATAGTCAGTTGGTTGTAAATCTAAATCAAACTTATCGATAGCAATGATCTTTTCGGATTTTTTGATTCCCATTAAAGTGCCATCTACCGTTAAATGAATTCCGTTGCCGAAAGCCGCCTTTAGCGAAATCATATTTCGATATTCAGGGCTAACCGGGTCGGTCAGAATCGAAGATGTAAATCCTCTCTCCTGAGCAAGTCCCGGAGCGTTTACATATGTGACATCTTCTGCGCCAGTTGCAACCAAAGCGCCTTTTAGCGCAGATGTTGCAAGAACTGAGCAGTCATACTCACTAACTTCACCTCGGACAATAACTTCGATTGAAACTGGTAGTTCATCGGCAAGCGATGTTGCAACCTGTGCTAATTTCTCAACAAGAGGTAGCGCTGGTCGAATTTCCTCATGAATTTCTCCACCTTTTACATTTACGGCATCAGGCACCAATTCGCCCGCCAACGCTTTACGGACAGATACAGCGACTGCAATTCCGGCTCGCTCTTGCGCTTCATCTGTGGAAGCGCCTAAGTGTGGCGTAGCTACTACATTTTCTAACTGAAATAATGGGGAATCAGTGCACGGTTCAGTGGCAAATACATCAAGACCCGCACCAGCTACTCGACCTTGCGTTAACGCATCGTAAAGAGCAGTTTCATCCAAGACGCCACCTCGTGCCGCGTTGATAATACGTACCGATGGCTTAACTTTCTTAAGCGCTTCTACTCCAATTAAGTTTGCCGTTTCCTTTGTCTTTGGCAAATGAATTGTGATGAAATCAGAGTCAGCAAGTAATTGATCTAATGAGACTAGATCAACGCCAAGCTGAGCTGCACGCGAAGGTTGCAGATATGGATCGTATGCAATTACCTTCATACCAAAAGCTTGCATGCGTTGTGCAACTAGTTGCCCAATTCTTCCAAAGCCAACTACACCTAGAGTCTTTTCAAATAATTCAGCCCCGGTGTATTTCGATCGCGCCCACTTACCATTCATTAAGGCAACATGAGCAGGTGTCACATGTCGAGCGCAGGCCAATAAAAGGGCAATTGCTAGTTCTGCTGCGCTAACAATGTTTGACGTTGGCGCATTTACCACCATTACGCCAGCCGACGTTGCTGCGGGAATATCAACGTTATCTAGTCCTACTCCGGCACGTGCAATAACTTTTAAACCTTTTGCTGCTTCGATTGCTTCTGAATCCATCTTTGTTGCAGAGCGAATCAAAACTGCATCTACTCCACTAGCTAAAGATTTAAGGAGCTCGGCTCGATTAGCGCCATCACAGTGGCGAATCTCGAAATCTGGTCCGAGCGCGCCAATAGTCGCCGGACTTAGCTCCTCAGCAATCAAAACAACTGGTTTAGTCACGCGCAGCAGATCCCTCTCGATAATCATCCTTATTTGATGCTTTCACCCAGGACATCATGGAGCGAAGTTCGCGACCAACTTTTTCAATTGGGTGGCTCTCACCTTTGGCGCGAAGTGATTTGAATTCTGGCGCGCCGGCATCTTGATCATCGATAAATCTCTTGGCAAATGCGCCACTTTGAATATCCGAAAGTACCGCTTTCATATTTTCTTTTACTCTCGGATCAATAACTCGAGGTCCGGAGATGTAGTCACCGTATTCTGCAGTATCGGAAACTGACCAACGTTGTTTTGCAATTCCGCCTTCGTACATCAAATCCACAATCAATTTAAGTTCGTGGAGGCATTCGAAATAGGCAACTTCTGGTTGATAACCGGCTTCAATTAACGTTTCAAATCCGTACATCACAAGCTGCGATGCACCACCGCAAAGGACTGATTGCTCACCGAATAAATCAGTTTCGGTCTCTTCGGTAAATGTCGTCAATATTGCCCCAGCTCTTAAACCGCCCATTGCTTTTGCGTAAGAGAGTGTTAGCGGCCAGGCATTTCCGGTTGCATCTTGTTCCACAGCGACAATATCGGGAACGCCACGTCCTGCAGCGAATTCACGTCGAACTAAGTGCCCTGGACCTTTAGGAGCGACCATACATACGTCAACATTTGCTGGTGGCTTGATATATCCAAATCGGATATTAAAACCATGTCCAAAGAAGAGTGCGTCTCCAGGTTTCAAGTTTGGCTCAATAGATTCTTTATAAATATGACGTTGCTTGTGATCTGGAGCTAGCAACATAATCACGGTCGCTTCTTTAACTGCATCGGCAACTGATAAAACTCGAAGACCTTCTTGTTCGGCCTTTGCTCTAGATTTCGAGCCTTCTGCAAGGCCGACTCGAACATCTACTCCGCTATCGCGAAGATTCAAGGCGTGTGCATGTCCCTGTGATCCATATCCGATAACTGCAACTTTTCTCCCCTGGATTACTGATAGATCAGCATCCTCTTCGTGATAAATCGTTGCCATCATTGCCTCTTTCTCTTCGGTCTATTTCTTTTTATTCTCGATTAGTTCTGATAATCCTCGAGTTGAGATTGTGTCTCTGAACTCGCTAAGCCAGTTTCTAGTGCAGTCTGCTCGGCCAAAGTCTGCTCACTTAGTTCAATAGCAATTGCGCCAGATTGCACAAGTTCGCGGACTCCAAATTTACGTAATTTTTCTAATAGATTTGCCGAATCTTTTGCGGTCGCAACTACTTGAACCACTGTCGAATTTCCACTCTCTTCAACAATTTGGGCTTGGAAATCCGTCAGCAATGGCTCGATATCAGCCCGTTTTGTAGCTACTTTTACAAATAGGAGTTCTCGCTGACGAGTATTTGAATCTTTCATCTCTTGAATACCGATGACATTAACGAGTTTAAATAACTGAGCACTAACTTGATCTAGGGCATGTCCCTCGAGATTCAAGACAATTGTCATTCTGGAAACTTTTGGATCTTCCGTAGGCCCCACTGCTAAAGAATCGATGTTGTATCCGCGACGTGAAAAGAGACCAGCGACCCGAGCCAATACGCCAGGACTGTTTTCAACTAGAACTGCAAGAGTATGTTGGGCCATTTTTATAACTCCTGTGAATCCCAGTCGGGCGCCATTTCGCGCGCAATCATGATGTCATCGTTGGAAGTTCCTGCTGCAACCATCGGCCAGACCATGGCGTCACGATGAACACTGAAGTCAACTACGACTGGTGCATCATTTATGGCATTTGCTTCTTTGATGATTTTGTCCACATCTGCCTTTGATTCACATCGAAGTCCAACACATCCCATCGCTTCAGCAAGTTTTGCAAAGTCTGGAATTCGCTTTGAATGTAAATCAGTATTTGAGTATCGACCCTGATAGAAAAGTGATTGCCACTGACGAACCATTCCCAAACTTTCATTGTTGATAATTGCCACTTTGATTGGGATGTTATTGAGCGAGCAAGTCACTAATTCTTGATTAGTCATTTGGAAACAACCATCACCATCGATTGCCCAGACAGGTGTATCGGGCGCACCAACCTTTGCTCCCATAGCTGCAGGAACTGCGTAACCCATAGTTCCAAGGCCACCAGAGTTAAGCCAAGTTCGTGGCTTTTCATATTTAATAAATTGTGAAGCCCACATTTGATGCTGACCTACGCCTGCAACATAAATCGCATCAGGTCCAGTAATTTCACCAATGCGTTCGATCACATATTGTGGCGATAGTGAACCATCCTCAGGTTCGTTGTAACCCAATGGATATGTCTCTCGCAGCGAGTTCATCTGACGCCACCATGTTGTCAGATCAGGTTGGCTCTTCTTAAAGGCATCCTTCACCGCAGGAATTAGGGCTTTTATCGTTGGAAGCAAATCGCCAATTAATGGGACATCTGCAAAGCGATTCTTACCAATTTCTGCTGGATCTATATCGGCATGAATTATCTTTGCATTGACGGCAAAGCTGCTTAGTTTTCCTGTAACACGATCATCGAATCGTGCACCCAAAGTTATTAATAAATCTGCTTTTTGTAGCGCGGTTACCGCTGCAACAGTGCCATGCATTCCAGGCATGCCTAGATGCTGCTTGTGACTATCAGGGAAAGCGCCACGCGCCATAAGTGTTGTAACAACTGGAGCACCAACAACTTCGGCAAGTTGCAACAATTCTTTTGCCGCGTTTGCCTTAATCACGCCGCCACCAATATAGAAGACAGGCTTACTCGAATCTGCAATTAACGCTGCCGCATCTTTGATTGCCTGTTTATCAGGTTCGATTTGTGGTCGATAACCTCTTAATTCCAACTTTTTC
>JBJSWS010000245.1:0-18440 GCA_046085985.1 Actinomycetales bacterium | reverse complement strand
ATGATGCATAACTTCTGGACAATTGCTGATGCACAAGCAAAGCAGAGCGAAACAATCAACTTCTTCAAGAACTTATCACTTGCCGGTGCAGCTCTAATCATCTTCGTGATGGTTGGAAGCGGCGTCGAATTTGGACCAAGTATCACCGAAGGTTTCTTTAACCTTTAAGAAAAGTTCACTTAAAAGCCCTTGGGAGACCAAGGGCTTTTAATTTTCTGGTCTATCTTTAATTCGTGGAAATAATCCTCGCAATTGTTTGTGGAATTGCTATCGGATCTATCTTGGGTTTTGTTGGAGCCGGTGGGTCCATGGTTGCTGTGCCAATCTTGATTTATATCTTTGGATTTACACCAATTCAAGCAACAACGGCTTCTCTAGTTATTGTCTTTGCCGGAGCGCTATCTGGCGTAATCGCAAAATTTAAAGAAAACGAAGTCCTCATTAGAGATGCGCTGGTAATTTGGAGTCTAGGCTTGATTACAAATTTTGGCGGCGCATATCTCTTGCCGAAAATAAGCGAGAAGCTAGTGTTGACTGGTTTTGCATTAGTCCTAACTGCGGCTGGAATCTCAATGCTCGTTCCACAACCAACAACAAGATCTGAGCGGAGAATGTCAACGTCTGCTCTCATTTTTCTATCATTATTAATAGGTGCAATTACGGGACTATTTGGCATAGGAGGCGGCTTTATCGCGATACCGATTCTGATTCTTTTTTACAATGTCCCTCCTGCGAAGGCCGCTGGCACTTCCCTTTTTATAATTGCAATTAACACCGTTACGGGTTTCGTTGCGCATTATCGCCACTGGTCTGAAGTGGAGTGGACATACCCCATCTTGATAGCCCTATTTGCAATCATTACTTCGCGAATAGCCGTACGAATAAGTACCGGCCTAAGACAGTCAACACTAAAGCGCGTCTTTGCATTAACTGTATTTGCGATCGCCTGCTTCACTTTATTTGAGACTTGGCGCTAAAGTAAATTTTCACGCTAGAAAATCAATAGAATGATTCTCGTGGACGGTATCCTCGAGAAAGCAGCTGTAAAGCGTGCCTTGGAAGCCATGCAGAAGTTCAATCTAAAAGGTGAAATAAAAGTTTTGGCAGAAAGCGCTCGGACTGCACAAGACGCTGCAACGGCATTGGGAATTCATGTAGGGCAAATAGCATCTTCGTTGGTATTTAAATTTCCTGATGAGGAGCCACTCTTAGTTATAACTTCCGGAAGACACAGGGTTAACCTTGACCTGGTTTCAACGCTACTTTCAATAACGAAACTTGACAGGGCTGATGCTGATTACGTAAAAGAAAAATCCGGATACTCAGTTGGTGGAGTTGCTCCCATTGGTTGGTTAAGTCCGCCGAAAAAAACTTTAATAGATCTAGCGCTTGCTGAATATGAACTTGTCTGGGTAGCTGCAGGACATCCTCATACCGTATTTCCAACAACTTTCTCCGAGTTAGTGCAAGTAAGTGGCGGCGAACCCGCAGTTGTGGGTGATTGATGCAACGCTTAAATCATCAAGTCGTTGGAAATGGCCCCGCTTTGCTTTTAATTCATGGAATGGGTTCTGCAAGCACGGCATGGAAAATGATTACCCCAGAACTAGCAAAAAAATTTACCGTTGTAACTGTCGATCTGCCCGGACATGGCGAAACTCCGTACGTTGTAAATCAGCCAATGGACCCACATAGTCTTGCGATGGCAGTTCTTCATGAAATGTCCGAACTTGGTTTTACCAAATTTGATCTCTGTGGAAATTCACTTGGCGGCTGGGTTTCCCTTGAGATGGCTTGTATATCCCCGCAGCGAATTAAATCGATTACCGCTTTAGCTCCGGCGGGATTATGGCTTAATCCATACAACGTGCGATATCCAGCAACCGCACTTGCCAGATTTTTGGCGAGATATACAGCAAAACTAGCTCCCACAGCTCTTCACTTTGAATGGGCGCGCGCTTTGGGATTTTCAGATGTAAGTCCGCGGTGGCGTGATTTCTCATATGAATTATGTCTTGATGCAACTTTGGCAATGGCGAAAGCAGATGGTTATTACCCGGCTTGGGACGGAATGTTAATGAAAAGATTTGATGGAAAGATCCCAGCAGAGATACCCGTTACGATAATTTTTGGTGATACAGATCGAACACTTCCGGAAACAACTTGCCAAGAGCGATCTATCGCACCTGCCCATGCCAAGTGGATAATTTTTCCTGAAACAGGACATGCGCCAATGTGGGATTCATCAACCGATGTGATCAGCGCAATCTGCGAAACAACTGGAATTAATCGATGATTACCAGAATCTATTTTTGGAGTGTTCCTAGCTCGCGAGTTCTTTGGGCGATTCTTCAAATGTGGTTATCGCGAGGTCCGTTGAAACGGAATAAAGAAATCAAGTTTTGGAAGTTGCTCGGTACGGGTAGGGGCGAAACCTTTACACCAAAAGATGCAGATCCAAGGCGATGGGGCTTGTTGGTATCTATCAATGAAGAAGGTATATCAAAATTTGAAAACTCAAAATTGATTGCACGTTGGAACAATGTCGCTACTTCCTCCTATAGCGCGCAACTAAAATGTATTTCAGTTCATGGAAGTTGGTCAGGAAAGCGTCCATTCCGACCTGAAGTTGATCCTCGCGACTGGAATGGAAAGGTTGCTGCCATTACTCGAGCTCGCATTAAATTTTTCAAAAATTCAATATTTTGGCGTGCAGTCCCACCTGTAACTATAAGTTTGAAGAATTCGCCAGGACTTTTAAATGCAATTGGCATTGGTGAGGCGCCATTGGGGTTGCAAGGTACTTTTTCTCTTTGGAAGGATCCACTCTCTGTAAGTACTTTTGCCTATCGTGGCGAAGCGCATAAAGAAGCGATAAGAGCCACTGAGCGCGAAAAATGGTACGCCGAAGAGCTTTTCTCTCGCTTTGCAGTTGTTGAAGAAAAGGGCTCTCTGTAAGGCAGAATTAGCATATGTCGATTCGCAACTTTCGCCCTAGGAGAGATTTGCGTAGACGAATAACCCCATTGCAGAGTTCTATCTCAATAGCAGTCTTAACAATTGCAATTGGTCTTCAAATTTCATATCCGCTACTTACTGGTGAGCCGCTTAGATTAGTGACAATTGCATTTGTGTATTGGTCTGCAGGTGCAATGTTGCTTCATGCCTTATTTGCTTACCGAGCTACATTTGCATTTAGATTCTTAGCAATAACTTTTATTTATTCATTGCTCGTTGAACAGATCGGCGTTAGAACTACTTGGCCATTTGGTGATTACACATATTCCGGAACACTCGGATATCAGATTTATGGCGTCCCTCTTGTGGTTCCGTTCGCTTGGGTGATGATGTCTTATCCAATTTTGATTGCCGCTCGCCGTATCGCGGCAAACTGGGTCTTCTTAGTTGGCGGATTTGGACTGATGGCTTGGGATTTATTCCTAGATCCACTTATGGTTTCAGCAGGAAGATGGAGCTGGGAAATTACCGGTCGAACGGTTCCCTTCCAACCTGAAATTCCCCTTTCGAATACTTTTGGTTGGTTTTTAACAGGTATCGGTTTAATGGCCCTTCTGGATAAAGCGCTACCAAAAGAACGTCGCTCGATGGGAATTAGCAGGGTCATTCCAGAAATCTTTCTATTTTGGAGCTGGATGAGTGGAATTATCGGCAATCTATTCTTCTTTGATCGTCCAGGAGTCGCCTTCTTAGGTGGGACGGCGCTGGGAGTTATTGTTGTTTGGTACTTTCTTGCAGTTAAATTTGGTAGAAGTGATTAAGTGCAAGTTTTAAATATTATTTCTGGGATTCTGGTATCCGCATTATTGGTTATTAGCACTATCAATTTTATTTCAATTAGAAGGCTTGCCTCCAACAATTCACTAATTGAAAGTAAGGTCTCAATTCTGATTCCGATGCGAAATGAGGAGCGAAACGTTGCAGGATGTTTGCAGAGTGCAGTTTCGCAGGCTGGTCTACAGGATTTTGAAATTCTTGTTCTTGATGATCAATCAACAGATGAAACTTTTTCTTTATTAAATTCTTTTGAGAAGACGGCAAAGAAGAACTTAATTCGGGTTTTCAGTGGCGAAAAATTGCCAGATGGTTGGCTAGGCAAGAACTTCGCCCTGCATACGCTCGCCAAGAAAGCCTCTGGCGAATATCTAGTCTTTCTAGATGCAGATGTCCGACTCGACGAGCGCGCCATATCAGTAGCTATTCAGGAATTAGAGAAGCAAGAGTGGAGCTATATCTCTCCGTATCCAAGACAGATTGCGACTGGTTTTCTGGCTAACTTAGTCCAGCCCTTACTGCAGTGGAGTTGGTTTTCAACGTTGATTCTCCGTCGCGCTGAACGCAGCTTGCGCCCTGCAACGGCAGTGGCGAATGGGCAATTCTTTATAGTAAAAACGACTGATTATCAAAATTCTGGAGGACATGCAGCAATTAAAGAAGAAGTCTTGGATGACTTGGAACTAGCTAGATCATTACGAAGATCAAAATTTAGCGGCTCTGTCGTTGACGGATCTAAAGTTGCACAATGTCAGATGTACGCAAATAGCTCTGAACTGATAGCAGGTTACGAAAAATCGCAATGGCGCGCTTTCGGTAACGTTTTCGGGGCGATTGCAACTGCAATATTTCTTTTTTTATCCTCAATTTATCCCATCATCATCTTGCCATTAGATCTTAAGACGGGATTGGGCCTTTACTTACTAATACTTCTCTCCCGATTTCTTAGTGCTATCAAGACTAATTCAGTTAAATGGACTGCTCCATTGCATCCGCTAGCAATTGCTATTTGGATCTACTTAATATTTAGATCGATTAATCGCAAGAGATTAAATTCTTTATATTGGCGCGGTAGGCAAATATGAATCACCATCGCAAAACTAGTGATCCGAAACGGATCGTCATCGTCGGAGCCGGTATGGCTGGGCTTGCGGCGGCTGCTCGACTTGCAAAAGCTGGCCATCAGGTAACAATCTTCGAGGCAAATCAAATTGGCGGTAAATGTCACACTGAGCGGATAAATGGTTTTGCATTCGATACTGGGCCATCTTTATTGACGCTACCGGCTGTATATCGAGATCTATTTCTAAAGACAGGAAAGAGATTAGAACATATATTTGAATTGAAACCTGTTAATCCGGCTTTCACTTATATTTTTGCGGATGGAAAAAAGTTAACATTTCCAAATCTTTCTCATCGCGGAACTTTGAATGAAATCGAATCAGTGCTTGGAAAGAATGAGTCTTTGGTATGGCACAAATTGTTGGAAAGTGCACAGGCCATGTGGGAGGCATCGCGCGAAACCTTTGTCGAAGGAGAGTTACGTAACCCGCTCCAATTCCTTAACCGAAAATCTTTCTTTAAGGATTTGATCACGATCGCACCATGGAGCTCTATGCGTAGCTACGTAGCCAAATACAAAGCGGGCTCACATCTAACAAAGATTATGGATAGATACGCTACCTATACCGGCTCGGATCCGCGAAAGGCTCCTGCAGTTCTGCTCACTATTGCCTTTGTAGAGGAGGCTTTCGGTGCTTGGCACGTTCCTGGTGGTTTGGGCAATCTGGCAAATAGATTGGCAGAGCGGGTTAGCGAACTTGGCGGAGAAATTCATATAAATACGCCAGTCACAGAAATTCTTACCAAGAATGGCGCAGCCACAGGCGTCAGATTGAAAAATGGCGAAATTATTGATTCTGATATTGTCATTTCAAATGTAGATGCAGAAATTCTCTATGAAAAGCTTGTAGCAAAAAGTCGAAAAACTTATCGGCCACGTTTCAGACTTTCTAGAGCGACTCCTTCCTTTTCCGGTTTCACCTTGATGTTGGGATTAAATGGCCGTTCTAACTTGGGTCATCACACAGTTTTCTTCCCAGATAATTACGATGCGGAGTTCGATGCAATCTTTCGAGATAAAGTTCCGCCGCAAGATCCAGCAATCTATATTTGTAATCCAGATGACGCAGCGATGCGGCCATCAAGCGACTCTGAGACGTGGACAGTACTAGTAAACGCACCTTTGCATCAGCCAAATACAGGTTTCGATTGGAATAAACCGAATATCAAGGAAAATTATGCAGAACTGATAATCAATAAATTAGAAGATCGAGGATTACAAATTCGAGATCGATTACAAGTAATGAAAATTAAGACCCCAGCTGATCTCGAGCAGGAAGTTAACGCACCAGGTGGTTCAATTTACGGATCATCTAGCAATGGAGCTCGATCAGCTTTCTTTAGAGCACGCAATCGTTCCCCAATTAAGAATCTTTATTGCCTTGGTGGCTCCGCCCATCCCGGAGGTGGATTACCGTTGGTAGGAATTAGCGCGGAGATTGTCGTAGCCGCGATCGCAGAGCAAGAAACAAATAGCTAAAACTTATTGATTGCAGGATCAACCAGATCATTGCAAATAAAACAGCAAGATCTAATTGAAATAATCGCGCTACCAGTGGAATAAAAAGTAACGTAGCTCGAACTGGTCGTTCTGCGACGGTCACGACTAAGACTTCATTTATACCAAGTCCGCCCGATCGAGCACGTAGATACTCTTGCCCAAAGGCGAAAACTGCTGCGGCAATAACTATCCAAACCGGTCCGCCAATTTGAATAAATGCTAGGGCCCAAAAGAACTCAGTTACTCGATCCATTACGCCATCGAGAAGTGCGCCAAATTTCGAGGTTCGCTTTGTAAGTATTGCAATCGAACCATCGATACCGTCGATGAGTAGAGATAGAACGAGGTAGCCAATGGCCCAGTGAGAATCTATTTTTAAGCAGAAAATAAGTGCGACTATCGGAGCAGTAAGCGATAGTAGATTTGGGGAAATCCTTAACTTTACAAGGGGCCAAGAGATAAAGAAGCTGATTGCTAGCCAGGCCTTAATAATGCCCTTAACTTCTGCATTGCCATGCAGAAGGCTCCAGTTATTGAAGAATTCACTTCGCTTCATCGCAGACCAATCGATTTTGCAACTTTCACGGTTGCTGATGCATTATTCATCGTATAAAAGTGAATTCCAGGTGCTCCTGCTTTCAGTAAGTCATTACAGAGTTCAATTGCAATTTCTATTCCAGCACTCTTTACTGCATCTCCCTCTAATCCCACGATTCTTTTTTCGACATAAGCAGGAATCTCTGCTCCGGTTAGTACTGACATTCTCTCTAATTGTTTTGCATTTGTAATTGGTAATACTCCCGGAATAACTTCAAGATTTGAGCCGCGAGCCCTTAATCTTTCTACCAGTTGAATATACTTTTCAGCGGTAAAGAAAAATTGCGTGGTTGCGTAAGTCGCACCGCGCCTCTCTTTTTCAATTAATACTTGAATATCTTTTTCATAATCCATGCTCGCTGGATGACTATCTGGAAAAGCTGCGACGCCAACTTCAAAACCCATAGATACTGCTAAGGAAACTAATTGGTCTGCATGATCAAAACCACCAGGAGTTGAAACCCAAGGAGATTTTGGGCCACCTTCTGGGTCTCCCCTTAGGGCGAGGATTGAATCAATTCCATCAGCGCTGTATTTATTTAAAGTATTTCGCAAATCAACTTCTGTTGCGCCAACACATGTTAAGTGGGCGACCGTTGCGATTCCGGTTCGTTTTGTAATTGCTCCAGTTACACGGATTGTTCTCTCTCGGGTGCTTCCACCTGCGCCATAAGTAACCGAAACGTAATCGGGTGAGAGTTGTGAAATTGAATCAAGAGCCTGCCAGAGTCGTTCTTCTCCTCCACTGTCTTTGGGCGGGAAGAACTCAACTGAGAAACTCGGACTGCTTGGCATAAGAGGTGAGGGTACCGTTGCGCCGTGGAAAACCAACGTATCCTCCAAATTCAAGCGGATATAAATAGCGCTCTCGAGAGTTTTCTTTCCAAGCAGGCTTCCCGTTTAATTGAAATTGATGACCACTTAGAACCTGTGGCGCATTCGCTTTCAGAATTCGTTCGTGATGGCGGGAAAAGGTTTCGTCCAATATTTTCTTACATAGGCTATTTAGGAGCAGCTGGAGTTCCTTCAGATGCCGCGCTAAATGCTTCAAGCGCATTGGAACTAGTTCACGCCTGTGCATTAATACATGATGATTTAATGGATGGATCTGATTCACGTAGAGGCCGTCCCTCATTGCACCGATTATTTGAAGTGCTTCACCGTGAGAATAACTATCTAGGAACTCCAGAAGACTTTGGAGCTGCTGCGGCAATTCTCATTGGTGACTTGGCATTGTCATGGAGTGATCAGATGGTTCATATGACCAATTCTGACTCTTCCATCTCCCTAGATTTCGATTCGGCACTGCCCTTATTTTACGAAATGCGAAGCGAATTAATGGCCGGGCAATATTTGGATGTGCTTGAAGGTGTTATCGCAAAATCGAATATAGATAGATCAAGAAAGATTGCACGATTCAAGTCTGGTAAGTATTCAATAGAACGTCCACTCCAATTTGGCGGCGCCTTAGCTAGCGCAAGCTCTGAAATTCTCAGAACTTACAGTGATTATGGCCTGCCACTCGGTGAAGCATTCCAATTAAGAGATGACATCCTTGGAGTATTCGGTAAGCCAGAGATAACTGGAAAGCCAAGTGGAGATGACATTAGAGAAGGTAAACGCACTCTACTTATTGCTTTAACTCTCGAAGGTTGTGATTCTGATCAAATGGAATTGATTGAAAACTCCCTAGGCAAATCCGATCTATCAGAGGCCGAGGTTTCGAAAATACAAAAGATAATTATTGATACCGGGGGCCTAAATCGCTGCGAAGAGATGATCGAACGCCTTTACCATGAAGCAATCTCGGCACTGGAGAAATCAGAGATCAATAATGAGTCAAAAGATTTACTTAAATTTATGGCCACTGCTGCTACTAAAAGAGAGAAATAGAGATAACTTAAGATGAAGACCATAAAAGGTAGAAATGAAAAAATAGTAGTTGTTGGCGCAGGACTAGCTGGCTTAAGTGCAACTTTAAGATTACTTGGCGAGGGACGTGAAGTAACTCTGCTAGAGCGCGAATCTTTTCCAGGTGGGCGAAACGGTTTATTGCAGAAGGAAGGTTATTCATTCGATACCGGCCCAACGGTTCTAACTATGCCTTCTTTGATTGAAGATGCTATGAATTCCGTGGGCGAGAAGATGTCAGATTGGCTAACACTGCTACCACTTTCACCTCTCTATCGTGCTTTCTACAGCGATGGCAGCACTCTGGATGTGCATCCGGATACTAAACAAATGGAAGAAGAAATAGCCAGAGTAATTGGCGGAGAAGAAGCGGCTGGTTACCGCCGCTACGTGGATTTTGTAACGAAGCTCTACAAATATGAGATGAACGACTTTATAGATAAAAACATTGATTCGCCATTCAATTTGCTTACACCAAATCTAGCAAGATTAATTGCTATTGGTGGATTTAGAAGACTAGCGCCGAAAGTTGCACAATTTTTGAAAGATCCTCGAACTCAACGCATTTATTCATTCCAAGCTATGTATGCCGGCGTCTCGCCGCAACAAGCGTTAGCCATTTATGCAGTAATTGCTTACATGGATGCGGTGAATGGAGTCTTTTTCCCGAAGGGTGGAATGCACGCAGTTCCTAGAGCCCTAGCGGCGGTGGCGGAAAAACATGGCGCAAAGATTCACTACAACTCTAAAGTTGTAAGACTGGAAGAGCGAAATCGTAGAGTAGTTGCTGCAATAACCGAAGATGGATCACGTTATGAATGCGATGCCATAATTCTCAATCCAGATTTACCGGTTGCATATCGGGATTTACTCAAGAAATCACCATCGCGGATAAAGCGCCTTAACTACTCTCCTTCTTGTGCTGTTTTACTCGCCGGATCGAGTAAGAAATATGACCATATAGCTCATCACAACATTCATTTCGGTGATTCATGGGATGGTGTTTTTGAAGAGCTAATCGACAAGAAGTCCCTAATGAGTGATCCGAGTTTATTAGTAACGGTTCCTACCCACGATGATAAATCGCTTGCACCTGAAGGTAAGCAGAGCTATTACGTACTTTTCCCAACACCTAATTTATCTGCCAACATTGATTGGAAGATTGAGGCGCCTCGTTATCGAGATCAAATGATTAAAACTATGGAGAACCGTGGATATACTGATTTTGGAAAGTCCATTGAAGTTGAAAATTTAACTACTCCCTTGGAATGGGAAGCCATGGGTCTTGAAATGGGAGCACCCTTTGCTAGCGCTCATACTTTCTTGCAAACCGGTCCGTTCCGCCCAAATAACATTGCTAAAGGATTTGAGAACGTCGTATTTGCGGGAAGCGGAACGCAACCTGGAGTTGGCGTACCAATGGTCCTAATTTCCGGAAAGCTGGCTGCCGAAAGGATTTTAGGAAATCGATGAACGAACTGGTTGCAGCCGGTATTTTAGATACTGAATTACAAAAATCTTATTTGGAGTGCAAACGTTTAAATTCTCTTCACGGAAAAACTTATTTCTTAGCCACGTTACTGCTTCCAAAACACAAACGACCATTCGTTCATGCACTTTATGGATTTGCTCGATTTGCCGATGAAATTGTTGATAATTTAGATAGCAAATTGAGCATAACTGAACGACGCGCTGAGCTTGATCTTTGGAGTAATCAAATTCTTCAAGATTTGAAGACTGGTGAAAGCCAAGACCATGTTGGTCGCGCTTTGGTAGATACTGTAAAACGTTTTCAAATCCCGATAGCTTATTTCGAAGCTTTTCTTCATTCCATGTCTATGGATCTAGCTGTTAGGGAATATCGTAATTTTTCAGAGCTCTCTGAATATGTATATGGCTCTGCTGCGGTAATCGGTCTTGAGATGGTGGAGATCTTGGGTATGAAGCCAGGCGAGGAAGCTCCAACTCGAATTGCTGCTGAAAAACTTGGAATTGCTTTTCAACTTGCAAATTTCATTAGAGATGTGGGTGAAGATTTAGATCGAGGGCGCGTTTATCTGCCACTAGATGAACTCGCGGCCTTTAATGTGGATCGAGATATGTTGGAGAGACGTACGATCACTCCGCAAATTATTGAAGCACTGAAATTCCAGATAGGAAGAGTGCGAAAACTAAAAGCTGAAGCCGACGAAGGGATTAAGAATTTAAGTCCAGATAGTCGACCTTGTATTGAAGCGGCTAGCGAGCTTTATTGTGGAATTGTTGATGAAGTAGAGAAGATTAATTTTGAGATTTTTAATAAGCGAGCTAAGACTTCAACATTTCGTAGATTAAAAGTTGCTTTTCCTGCCTGGATCAGGGCGGTTAATTCCCGCTAATTTCTCTCGACCCCTTTCCTGCCCCAGAAAATCCAAAGAATCAAGGTGAGAGTCACCATTGAGTAGCCGAAGAGTAAATCTTCTACGGGAGCTGAAGCTACCCGATAGCCGAGAATGAATTCTTCGCTGTAAGTCAGAATTCCGCGAGAAGTAAGCCACCAATTTGTAATTAACTGGAAGAAGAGAATGATCGAATATGCGGTCCAATAACTCTTTCGCATAACTAACTTACTTTTAAATACAAACAAATCTAAAAAAATGACTAGGAAAACTGAGATAACTGCAAGTACTGTATAACTCATTATTCATCACCAAATTTCCAATTTGGCCTGCGTCTTCTCACTGCCTCAATAGTCATAAGCGTCGCCAGTGGAACAACTAGAAAAAATAAGAACTCCTCTAGCGGTACGCCCCTAGGGCCATATATGCCTACAACTTGATTTGGATCAAATTTCCAATGCCCTTTAGAAACAGCGTAATAATCCCAAGTTAAGAAAATGACTGAAACTGGGAATATCGATAGGAAAGTACGCTTTAAGCGACGTAGCACTCCGACTTTTAAAAAAATTTCCAGCCAAAACGATCCAACAACCGTAAAAATCAACATTGCAGAATATGCGAATTTGGCCACGCCGTATGTTAATCTTTTGATTAATCGGGAGCCAATGGCTGAGAGGACCTTCGGGTCGACCGTATGACCAGTTCGGTAATGCGAATTGGAAAGGAGCAAAATGTCAGTAATTTTCCAAGCTTGGGGTTACCAAGTAACAATCCTTGAATCGATTGCAGTTATTACCTCCCTTGTCGCCGTTTATCTGGGAGCACTTGGTACGCGAAAGGCATGGCCTTGGTGGATTCTCAGCAGTTTTTTGTACGGCGTCTTCTTCTTTAATGTTGATTTACTAGCAAGTGCAATCTTGCAATTAGTTTTTATAGCTGCTGCTATATGGGGTTGGCTTGGCTGGAGCATCTCCGGAGTTGAGCCGCGCTTTATGAAAAATATTGAAAGAGCGCTCTGGGTGATTGCACTTCTGTTCATTTGGATTGTCACAGCGCCGGCGCTCGCTAATATCGGGGCGGCCGCTTCCTGGCCAGACTCTTTTTTGCTTATCTCCAGCTCAATCGCGCAAATTGTGATGGTTCTGCAGCGAAATGAAACCTGGATTCTCTGGCTTGGAATAGATGCATTTGGAACTTGGCATTATGCAAGACAGAGCTATTATTTCACAGCCCTGCTCTATTTTATATTTACCTTAATCGCAATATTCGGTTGGGTGCGATGGAAAAAGCTAAGAAGTGATTAATCTTTCGCTTTCAGATTTAATTAAAATTATTCTCGAAAGTGAACCAAAGTTTTCACATGTGAAGATAGTTGCTATTGATGGCCCTGCTGGGGCTGGCAAATCAACTCTAGCAAAACGAATTAAGGATAATTTAGTTGATCTCGTTGGCGATGAGAATATCTCAATCGTACACATGGATGATTTATACGAAGGTTGGGAGAATGCGCTTACAAAGCAATTAACCAAGACTCTGGTAAGTCAAATATTGACACCGGTTTCAATGGGCAAGAGATTTAGTTATCGAAAATATGACTGGCTTTCTGGTCGTTTCGGAGATTTTGTTAAACAAGATTCACCCAAATTCCTAATACTTGAAGGAGTTGGCGCTGGACAAAAAGTCACAAGAAAGTACGCTGATCATTTGATTTGGATAGATATTGATGCAGAAACGGGTTTGCAACGAGTTCTACAGCGAGATGGTGATTATCTTGAAACTCAAATGCGGATTTGGCAGATGCGAGAAAGCTCGCACTTTTCTACCGAAAACACTCGAGATTGTGCGACTATCCGCATTAACGGCAGCTTCTTCATCTAAAATCGCGATGTGTCAGATCTTACGGGTGAAATAATCGATGGGCGTTACAAGCTCAATCGAATAGTTGCTTCCGGAGGAATGGCAACAATATATGCTGCTACCGATTTGAGATTAGACCGAAGTATTGCGGTAAAAATTATGCATCCGCATTTAGCTCAAGATGAAAAATTTGTTGAGAGATTTATTAGAGAAGCCAAGGCAGCTGCCTCGCTATCTCATCCCAATATCGTTGCGGTTCTAGATCAAGGCTGGAACCAAGGCGGAACGCCATGCGTCTTTATCGTTATGGAGCTGATCGAAGGCTCTACGCTCCGTGATTATCTTTTTGAACAAGGTCCAGCCTCTGTTGCTCAAACTTTGCAAATGTTGATGCCAGTAGCAAGCGCACTCGCTGCAGCGCACAAGATTGGAATTGTCCATAGAGATATTAAGCCAGAGAATATTCTGGTCTCAAAAGAGGGCCGGATTAAGATCGCGGATTTTGGCCTGGCGCGTGGCGCACTTCTAGGAACAACTCTCACAGCTGAATCCAGTGTCATATTAGGAAGTGTTTCTTATCTGTCTCCGGAACAAGTTCAACGAGGAATCGCAGACTCCCGAAGCGATATCTATTCACTTGGAATAGTTCTATTTGAGTTGCTTACTGGAACAAAACCTTATCAAGGGGAAGATCCTGTCCAAATCGCAATTCGACATGTAAATGACCGAGTTCCCGCCCCTTCGTCGATTAACCCATCAATCCCTCCAGAAATTGATGAGTTGGTACTTAGTGCAACTGACATTAATCCAGATAAACGCCCCAAAGATGGTTCTGAATTTTTTGATCGACTAAGGGCGCTATCAGAAAAGATTGATCCACGAAAGCGACAGCTCAGTTTAGAACTTGATCTGCCACCTTTGCCTATCAAGCAACCAATTCGAGAACGTGAAAGTAGAAAGAAAGAAAAATCCAAAGAAACCGAGAGTGAGAATTCAATGACGCGAGAATCGACTAGCAAAACCGCCAAGAAGAAAGTCTCTGCGAGAGTCCGACGAAACCGAAGAGTTGCATTTGGAATTCTTCTCATTGCAATCCTTGGCGCTTGGTACACGTTCTTTGGGCCAGGATCAAAAATTGTTGTGCCCTCCCTCGCTGGCCTTACTGTTAGTGAAGCAAAGAAGGATTTGGCGGAGTTAGGACTGACGCTAAAAATTGGCTCTGAAGAATTTAGCGAAGATATTCCAGAAGGACGCATCATAAAATCTGATCCTGCTGGCGGAGGAAGAATTTCCGAATCTGGTGAGGTACTTGTATTTACCTCAAAAGGTAAGGAAAGAATTTTAGTTCCTACTATTTTGGGACTTAGCAGTGAAGATGCTCAAAAATTAATCGCAGATAGCAATTTATTCGTCGGTGAGATTAGTGAAGAGTTCTCAAGTGACTACCCGAAGGGATTTGTAATTCGATCCACACCAGCAAGCGGTGAACGCGTAAAGCGCGATACTCAGGTTTCCCTAATAGTTTCCAAAGGAGTTGAGAGTATTTCAGTCGCCAACTATCAAGGCAAAAGTGGCGAACAAGCTCTGAACGAACTAGTAGAAGCTGGATTTGAAGTTGAAAGTAAGTATGTATTTAGTGAAGATCTGCCGGCAGGTGCCGTTGTTAGTCAATCGCCCTCCAATGGGGAAGCCGAAAAAGGAAGCACAATAATTCTGACTGTTTCTAAAGGAACTGAATTTGTTTTTATACCGAATGTATTTGCTCTCAATGAAAAGAAGGCAATTGGCGCTCTTGAGGATCTCGAATTAAAAGTGGAAGTCAAGCGCGTGGGCAATAAGAAAGAGAAAGTTGTAACAAATATCTCGCCAAAGGTTGGAAGCAAAGTGAAGCGAGGGACAAAAGTCACCATCACTGTAGGGTAAGGCTGTGAAGAAACCTCGAATCGGCGCACATGTTCCTACCTCAGGTGGAATGGCAAAAAGATCAATTGAATATGCGCTAACCACCAAAGCCGAAGCAATCCAAGTATTTGCATCTAACCCGCGAGGCTGGGCAATGCCTGAACCTAATCCAGAAGCTGATGAGAGATTTAAGGAGCGAGCAGCTGAACTAGATATTGAAACTTATGTTCATGCGCCATTTTTAATAAATCTTGGCTCGCCCACCGTTAGCACTTATGAGAATTCGCTAGCCTCCACCGCTTACTCACTGCGGCGAGGGCGAGAGATCGGCGCCTTGGGGGTTGTGATTCACACTGGTTCAGCCGTAGATGAAAATCACGTAGCAAACGCCTGGAAACAAATCTCAAAAGGTGTCATGCCAATCCTTGAAAAACTAAAAGATAACGATCCTTGGTTGCTTTTGGAACCCACCGCAGGTCAAGGTCAATCACTGGTGAGAAAAATTGAAGACTTAAGTAAATATTTTGAAGCTTTGAAATGGCATCCCAAAGTAGGCGTCTGTCTCGATACTTGTCACGTTTATGCCGCGGGCCATGACATTAAAACTAAAGGTGGAATGAAAAAAACTATTGACCTCTTAGTTGAAGTTGCCGGCAAAGAACGGCTCCAGTTGATTCATGCCAATGATTCAATGGATGTGCTCGGCTCATTAAAAGATCGACATGAGAATTTGGGCGAAGGTGAAATAGGAGTAAAGCCTTTTGAAGAGTTGATTGCGCACCCTGCAGTAAAGAATGCGCCGTTAATTTTGGAAACACCCGGCGAAGAACCAGAACATGGCAAAGAAATTTCTATTTTGAAGAAGTTAAGAGACAAGTAGATGGCGATAGCTTTAGCTCCCTGGGCACTACTTGCAGTCGCAGCGATGTGGGGGCTCTCCTTTGTCTGGATGAAAGATATTCTTGATCAGCAAGATGTCTATAGTTTCTTAGTCTGCCGCTTCTTAGTTGCAGCGTTAGCAATGTTAATTGCAAAGCCTAGAGTGATAATGAAATTGAACTTGCGCGTTATAACGATAGGAGGCTTGGCCGGTACCGCGCTCGGACTTGGCTACATTTTTCAAACTTTAGGGCTAGAACGAACTACGCCTGCGATTACCGGGTTTATAACTGGCTTATATGTTGTCTTCACACCATTGATAGGTGCCTTTCTGTTACGTGATCGGATCACGGCCGCTGCCTGGTTCTATATTGGATTGGCGACTGTTGGATTAGGAGTTCTTTCAATTTCTGGATGGTCAATTGGACTAGGAGAAATTTTTGTACTGGTTTCTGCACTGCTCTTTGCGATCCACATCATTCTGCTTGGTCGCTGGAGCATCCATTTTGATACTTACACATTGACTTTCGTCCAGCTCACCACTTGTGCGCTAGTTTCCGGAATTCCAGCTGGCCTAAATGGATTTCAGGCTCCGCCTGATAACCAAACTTGGGGAGTTGTACTTTTTACCGCTCTCTTTGCAACTTTCTTTGCATTCATCATTCAAACTTGGTCACAAGCAAGAATTTCTGCAACTAAAGTCGCGGTAATCCTTACTACTGAAGTCGTATTTGCCGCATTATTCTCGGTCGCATTAGGAGCTGAACCTCTAACTGCTCGAATCCTGATTGGTGGCTCGATGGTATTGATTGCGATGATTATGATTGTGCAACCGCGTGTAACTCCCCAGGAGATGAAAAGTGATAGTTGATCTTCGATCCGACACTGTTACAAAGCCATCTGCTGGTATGCGCGAGGCTATTGCTAAAGCTGAAGTGGGCGATGACGTCTACAGTGACGATCCAACTGTTAATTCACTAGAAGAGCGAATTGCTGAATTATTTGGAAAAGAGGCGGCGGTATTTACTCCAACTGGTTCACTTGCAAATCAACTAGGTATTAGGACTTTGGTAAAGCCAGGTGAAGAGCTGATTTGTGAGAGTAATTCACATATTGCCAGAGCCGAATTAGGTGCGGCCGCTGTCTTTAGCGGAATAACTACTAGAACTTGGATAGATTCAAATGGTGAACTTTCTGCTCAAAACGCAATTGAAATCTCCCGCCCCGATTCTGGTCCATACTTAGTGTCTACCAAAGCGATAGCTGTAGAAAATACTCACAATTTTGGTGGCGGTACTGTGCAATCGATTACCGAGATTGAAAAACTATATAACTATGCCAAGGGGCATGGATTAGCGCTGCATTTAGATGGTGCCAGGATATGGAATGCACATGTAGCATCAGGAGTTCCCTTTAAAGAATATGGAAAATTCTTCGATACTTTGAGTGTCTGTCTATCAAAAGGTCTTGGCGCCCCTATCGGATCTTTGATGATTTCCAGTAAGGCTCGAGTCGACGAAGCAAGAGTTTGGCGGAAACGTTACGGAGCTGGCATGCGCCAAGTAGGAATAATCGCAGCCGCCGGTCATTACGCATTAGACCATAACATCGATCGACTAAGAGAAGATCACGATCGCGCGAAACTTCTGGCAGAGGCTTGCGCTGCAATAGATACATCTTTCGTAAATCCAAGTAAAGTTGAAACCAATATTGTTGGCTTAGATCTTCAAAAAACGGAACTCTCAGCAGGCGAATTTGCAGCAGAGGCTAAATCAGAAGGCGTATGGATAGGAGCCCTTGGGCCAAAGTTTGTAAGACTGGTGACCCATATGGATTTAGATGATCATGCAATTGAAAAGGCAATTGAAGTTTTACAGAAACTACTTAAGCGCTCCCTCGTGGCGTAACAACCATTCTTTAGCGTTCAATCCATAAGCATAGTTTCCGAGCGCTCCACCGCTTTTTACTATCCGATGACAAGGAACAACCAGCGCAATCAGGTTTCTTGCGCAGGCGCTACCGGCAGCTCTTATCGCATCTGGCGATCCCGACTTTTTTGCAAGTTCTGCATAGGAAATCGTTTTCCCGGGAGTTATCTTGCGCATAGCTTTCCAGGCTGATTGTGAGAATCGCTCACCTGGTTGCCTAACAGAGATACCGTCAAGCGCTTTTAAATCACCATCAAAATAATCACTTAGTAACTCGGAGACGATTGGAATTCGTTTTACATTTGAAATATTTCGTTCTTGATCAATATTTTCAAGCTGAGCTTGAAGTTTTGCAAAACTTGAATAGCCAGATGCCAGTAGTAGTTCGTCGTGGGCTAATAAGTAGAGCGTCCCTATGGGAGTCTTAAGGGTTGCTCGAGAAAGCACGGTGTGAGCCTACGCTTATTTACTATCGCGCAACATCTCCGCCAGCAAAAATGCCAACTCAAGCGATTGAGTGTGATTGAGGCGCGGATCGCACGCTGATTCGTAACGTGTCGCCAAATCATCGTG
>JBJSWS010000244.1:0-3017 GCA_046085985.1 Actinomycetales bacterium | reverse complement strand
CAAATAAGAAGAAGAATAGGAATACCTTGACCATAAACCAGACAAAGGTAAACCAGCCACCGAGCCAGCTTTCAGTAAAACCAAGTCCTGGCGGAGCAGTTGGTCCACCAAGGAATAACGTTGTAGCAAGTGCCGAAACTCCGATGATATTTACATACTCAGCAAGGAAGAAGAGTGCGAACTTTAGTGATGAATATTCAGTGTGGAAGCCACCAACTAATTCGCCTTCTGCTTCAGCTAAATCAAATGGCGCGCGATTTGTTTCGCCAACCATTGAAATTACATAAATAACAAATGATGGGAATAAGACAACGGCATTCCACCATTGCGCTTGCGCAGCAACAATCGCACTTGTTGACATCGATCCGGCATACATAAAGACCGCAACAAACGAGAGTCCCATCGCAATTTCATAAGAAATTACTTGTGCACTAGAGCGAAGTCCGCCAAGTAGCGGATAAGTTGAACCAGAGGACCATCCGGCTAGAACAATTCCATAAACACCAACTGAGGCAGCGGCCAAGATATATAGAACGCCAACTGGTAAATCAGTTAATTGCATAACGGTCTCTTCACCAAAGAAGAGCACCGTGCCAGTCATCGGAATAACTGCAAAGGATAAAAAGCAGGTAGATGCGCTGATTATTGGCGCTAGAATAAAGACAACTCGATCAGCTGCCTTTGGAATTAAATCTTCTTTAAGCGCCAATTTAACGCCATCGGCTAACCCTTGAACTAAGCCAAATGGACCGACGCGATTGGGTCCAACACGTAGCTGCATTCGTGCGACGATTCTTCGCTCGCCCCATATTGCCAACAAAGTCAGCAGAACGCAGAGTACAAAGATCAATAAACCTTTTAGCGCAACAATCCAGAGCGGATCATCAAGAAGCAAAGTTGCGTACTCGGTCATGCTCTCACCACCGTTACCGCGCCAGATGCAATACCAAGGGTTGCAATAACTCGACTCTCTTTAGAATTACGAGGTAACCAGATTGAATTCTCTTCAATATCTCCAATTTCACATGGCAGAGTAATCGCGCCATTCTTTGTAGAAACTCGAATCAAATCGCCAGCTTTAACACCAAGCTTTGTTGCACGGCTTTCGGAAATAACAGCGATAGAAGGGTGTGCAGTTCCAGCCAGATTCTCTTCGCCATCTTGTAGCGATCCAGCATCAAGAAGTAAGCGCCAAGATGAAAGAAGCGCCTCATCGCCAGAGACTGAAACTTTTCCAGAAGTAACTGGTGTAAATCCTGCGTTCTTATCCCAATTTCCAATCGAAGAAAATTCTGCTGCGGCAGCTGCAACGGTTGGCAGCTTGATTGGTGTTCCCATCTCATCGGCTAACATCGAAAGAATTCTTAGATCGCTTCGGTTAAGCGAATCGATAGCCGCTTCAAAAGAGCGAGCGCGTCCTTCCCAATTAACAAAGCTGCCACTCTTTTCCACAACGGCTGCAACAGGAAGAACTACATTTGCAATCTCTGTAATTGCGCTCTTTCTAATTTCTAAAGAGACAACGAAAGCTTTAACTAGTCCATCATGTAAGTGCGCTGAAATATCAAGTGGATCAACGCCACCAACAAGTACCGCTTCAATTTCGCCACTATGAAGTCCATTTAAAATTTCATTGGTATCGCGACCAAGAGTTGTAGGCAATGTTTCAACGCCCCAGGCTGTTTGAATATCAACGCGGGCGCTGGCATCAGTTACTGGCCGGCCACCAGGAAGCAGATTTCCAATTGCGCCAGCTTCCAGAGCGCCCCGCTCGCCTGCGCGACGTGGGATCCATGCAAGTTTTGCGCCACTTTGCTGCGCGAGCGCGGCTACTGCAGAGAGCGCACCAGTTGCTTCAGCAAGTCGTTCGCCCACCAAAATCACCGATCTATTTGTTAAACCAGAGATCTCAGAGATTGCACTTGCTTCATTTCCAGCAGCAGTTGCAATTAATTTTGCATTTAATTTTTCACTACCGCGTGAAGTAAATGGCGCGATTGTCGTTATTGATAGCGCGCGCTTTCTTACCTGCTTGTAAAGGCGCAAGAAAACAATTGGTGATTCTTCTTCTGGTTCAAATCCAGCAAGTAGTACTTGGTCTGCGCGATCAATATCGCGATAGGTAACTTCCTTGCCGACAACAAAACTTGCTAAGAAATCGCGCTCTTCTTTGCTGGATAGTCGAGCGCGGAAATCAATATCGTTTGTACCAAGTGCAACGCGGGCAAACTTTGCATAGCCATAAGCATCTTCCAAAGTTGCGCGGCCGCCAACTAGAACTGCAGCGCGATTTGCTTCCAAGCCTGCGGCAGCTACTTTTAGCGCTTCTGGCCAAGATGCTTCGCGCAGTTCACCGTTCTCATCGCGGACAAGTGGCGTAGTAATTCTGTCTTTCTGCGTTACATACTTAAATGCCCAACGACCTTTATCGCAATTCCACTCTTCATTTACAGATGCATCATCACCAGCAAGGCGTCGCAGCGTCTTGCCGCGACGAACATCGGTTCGCATATCGCAACCAGAGGCACAATGTTCGCAAGCAGATGGCGTTGAAACTAAATCAAATGGTCGAGCTCGGAATCGATAAGAAGCACCGGTTAGCGCACCAACTGGACAGATCTGCACGGTATTTCCAGAGAAATATGATTCAAATGGATCTTTCTCATAAATTCCAACTTGTTGTAGCGCACCACGTTCATTCAATGTAATGAACGGATCGCCAGCAATCTGTTCAGAGAAGCGCGTACATCTCGCACAAAGAATGCAGCGCTCGCGATCCAGAAGTACTTGGGAAGAAATATTGATTGGTTTTTCGAAAGTTCGCTTGTATCCCTCATAACGAGATTCACCACGACCGTTGCTCATAGCTTGATTCTGTAGCGGGCACTCGCCACCCTTATCGCAGACCGGACAATCAAGTGGGTGATTAATCAGTAATAACTCCATAACTCCTTGCTGCGCTTTATCTGCAACTGGCGAAGTTAATTGCGTATTTACAACCATTCCGGGTTCAACTG
>JBJSWS010000243.1:0-1078 GCA_046085985.1 Actinomycetales bacterium | reverse complement strand
CTCGGCAAGATTATTCAATTTCCGATTGGCGAAAGATGGTTGGCCATTAGCGCCAGCGCGGTTATTGGGGGCGCTGCATTTACATTTACGGTAATGCCGATTCTGGCCTTTATTTCTGCAGCGGTAGTTTTCCGCGGACGAATAATTCGAATACGTCAAGTAGAGAAAACACCCTTGAAGAGTAATTTAATTGTTACTCAGCTAGATCTACTTGGCGTTAAGAGAACTTTTACAAATCGCGCCAGCTGGATTGAACCATCAATATTAAGAGCTATTGAAGGTTCAGCACTTATTCTGTTATTTAATAATCAAGATCTTCTAGGCGTTACTTCATTCTTAATTTTGTTTTCAATAATCTTTCATCACTATGACAATCTTTATCGCGCGCTTCAGAATGAAGCAAAACCAACTTGGCTAAGTGCGCTAGGGTTAAATGTTGGCGGCAGAGTTCTCCTGTTAGGTATCGCAATCTATGCCGGCTGGTCGATTTCGATATTTGCCTGGTATTTCGGATTAATTTTCCTATTTTTGTCGTCGGTGCAATGGGTTATGGCCCATAAGCAGAATAAAGTGAGGGCGTGAGTATTCGTCCAGCAAATCCGACGATTGCCCAGCTCCGCGAAGTTTGTCAGCCAGCATCAGTAACTGGTCGATCAAATGCTGAGCATTGGGTAGCAGATTTATATCTACGTCGAGTTTCGCCATATTTAACTCGGTTACTTTTGAAGACCCCGATTACCGCAAATGGCGTTACATATCTAATGATTGCAACCGGTGTCTCAATAAGTTTAGCTCTGCAAATTTCTGGAATGGCTGGATTAATTGTCGCATTTTTACTTTCCCAACTTCAGATGCTCTGGGATTGTTGTGATGGCGAGATTGCCCGGTGGCGAGAAAGCCAATCTCCTAAAGGGGTTTTCTTAGATCGAGTTGGTCATTATTTAACCGAAAGTTTTATCCCAATTGCTCTGGCTTATCGAATTAGCAACGATAATTACGAACTACTATTTCTGGCTTCGCTAGTTTCAGTATTTATTTTATTAAATAAGGGATTTAATGATTCAGTTCACGTGGCAAG